>JAHEMZ010000019.1:40862-43041 GCA_024643385.1 Flavobacteriaceae bacterium
TGGCAACAAATCAAAGAACTATTTCAATAATTGATTTGTAAATTTAATCAAATTAATTTAGTAACTTGGTGTAGGTATACCCATTCCTATGTCTAAACCAAGCTCCCCCTTTACAAAAGCTCAACTTATTCCTCAAGAGGAAACACTTGAAATCGCACGCCATAAAAGCGAATTACATATTGGTATCCCTAAAGAAACCCACTTTCAAGAAAGCCGTATTTGTCTTACTCCCGATGCTGTTGCTGCCATTGTAGCCCAGGGTCACAGCGTTTTGATTGAAAAAGGAGCCGGATTGGAGGCCGGATTCCAAGATACTGATTACAGTGAGGCAGGCGCCCAGCTCACCGGAGATACACAAAAAGTATTTGCTTGCCCTGTAGTCCTAAAGGTAGAACCTCCTACCCTCGAGGAAATAGGATGGATCCAACCAAAATCTTTAATCATTTCTGCCCTGCAACTTAAAACGCAAAAAAAAGAATATTTTGAACAAATGTCCAAAAAAAAGATAACGGCACTGGCTTTCGAATTCATAAAAGATAAGGATGGCTCCTACCCCGCCGTTAAGGCATTAAGTGAAATAGCGGGTACGGCCTCTGTTTTAATTGCCGCCGAACTAATGGTGAGTGGTAAAGAGAGTAATGGGCTTTTGTTCGGAAATATTAGTGGTGTCCCTCCCTTAGAAGTGGTCGTGATTGGCGCGGGAACGGTCGGACAATTTGCCGTTCGGTCTGCTTTAGGCCTGGGCGCAAGTGTGAAAGTATTCGACACCTCCATTACCCGTCTCCGCAACCTACAGCTTATGGCCGGACAATCCATTTTTACATGCACTTTGCAACCAAAATATCTGCTGAAGGCGCTTCGGCGCTGTGATGTAGCTATAGGAGCGCTCAGAGGAAGCAATCGATCACCGGTGGTTGTTTCTGAAACCATGGTAGAAAACATGAAACCGGGGGCTATTGTTATTGACGTAAGTATCGACATGGGAGGGTGCTTTGAAACCAGCGAGATGACTTCACACGATAACCCCACCTTTACCAAACACGGGGTGATACATTATGGGGTTCCAAATATTCCTGCTCGCTATCCCAAAACAGCTTCCATAGCCATCAGTAATATTTTCACTCCTTATCTTTTCGATATTGCCGATTCCGGAGGGATCGAAAATGCGGTGCGATTTGATGCCGGGCTTAAAAATGGTTTGTACTTTTACCGCGGTATTTTAACCAATCAAGCTGTAGGAAATTGGTTCGATTTGCCACACAGCGATATCAATCTTTTAATTTTCTAGCCTTGACCCTTTTCAGACGATTTTTGTATTACTTTGGAGGATTTGCCATTGGATTAGTGCTGCTCTTTTTCTTTTTAGGTGGAAAGCGTGCTTCTTGCGACTATGGTCCGAATGCACGAACCCTTAAGAACATTCGTCTAAAAACAAGAGTCTACGAGCCGGATGTGCTGCTAAGTCTAGAAAATCTAAACCTAGACACCTCGGCAATCAGCAAGGTTTTGATTAATGGAACCGTACTGTTCTCCGAAAGCCATACCGATCTTGATTCATGTAAGATTTATGTGATCGAAGAAAACACCCATATTTCCCTCAAAATCAAAGTTGAAAATTGTCGAGATACGGTGCGAATTCTGGAAACCAATCTCAAGTATTGATTTTATTTAATTCTTTGATAAAAAAAGATGGGTAAATTCCAATGATTTGATAAAATGATCGAGAAAAGGAAGCTGCATTCTTATAACCACATTCACAAGCGATTGCTTCTATCGTAAACTTTCTGATGTTTGGATCTTGTTCTATTTTTTCATAGGCGTAATTTACTCTTAAATGATTCAAATATTGTGCAAAATTGAGTCTCTTATGAAAATTAAGCACCTTGGATAAGTAGCTGGAGTTGGTTTGGAATTGTTTTGCCAGGCTATTGAGTGTAACTGAAGCATTTAAATAACCCCTTTTTTCTTCAAATTTATTCAAACGATTTAATATTTCCGTCACAATCTCTTTCGAAATATCCAGCTCTGTATTGCTTTTCTTCGTTTTTGCAGGCTTGATACTTTTTTTCATAAGAGCTTCAAACCTCTTTTTAAATACTACCTTTTGCCGGTAATAGTAAGTGGCTAAAATCACGGTGATCGCCAATACAATAGCGATCAAGAACATAAAAAGTCGAGA
>JAHEMZ010000020.1:0-1811 GCA_024643385.1 Flavobacteriaceae bacterium
ATCACGTGGTAAGCAGCCCTATTTTGGATATTAAACTTTAAAGAAATTATTTTTTAATCACCTTGTAGTTAGCTGTATTGCCTTCGGAAGTGATTCTCATTACGTACAATCCGGTTTCTAGAAAGGATACATTGATACTTTTTTGCGTGGTTCCGATACGCTCTTCATAAACCAATTGTCCCAACACATTGAAGAACTGTATATGGTCGATGGTTTGAAGTGCACTTAAATGAATCTCTTGAGAGGTAGGGTTCGGATAGAAGCTAAATCCTTTAAGGGTATTATCATCAGTTCCCAATATTCCAGATAGGTTTATTGAAAAGTCGGCATACGGATTTGGAGTTCCGACAAAAAGATAATAGGTAGTATTTGCTGCAGCCATTATAGATCTAAGGTTTCCAACGTCACAGGGATTTGTTGGTTGATCTACATAGGTAAGATCAGATCCCATTGTGGCATTTTCATTTTCCGCAGAAAAGAAAATTAGCGCCGATTGATTTTGACTCGAACTTAAACCTGCAACTACTTGTCCATCACCTTCAGCGGTAAATTTGTACCAAATGCCAGGTGTGTTTGTCAAATCACAGCCGCCATTCATGCCCGCGTTTCCTTCAGGAGTGGCCATCAAAAAGTGAATATCGTTTTCATAATAATCTTCCAGTCCATTTAGGTTGGTAGCATTTTCTATCAAATTATTTTGCGGTGCAGCAAAGACCTGATCTAAATTGATCAAGACATTCGCATCTACATCGTTCTTCAAGAAAATATAATAGGTGGTGCCCGCTTCGGCAAGAATGCCGGAAAAATTGCTGTTATCACATGGGTTGGTGGCTTGCTCCACCCATGTAAGTTCCTCTCCGGTTTGTGCATTTTCGTTAGGTGCAGAATAAAATACGATGATCGGGTTGGAGAAAGGTTCCAAACCAGCAGTGATCTCGCCCGTTTGAGTTGGGGTAAATTTATAATAGACTCCTGCAGTACCTGTGGTACATCCCTGTTGGCCGCCATCACCGGTGATGGTTGCTTGCGTAAAAAGAACCATTTCATCCAGGAACATAATAGGACCCAATGATAAATCTGTGGCGTTGGTAATGTGATCATTTGCAGGTTGTGCAAGAGTATTAAAGGAACTCAGACCAACAACAAGTAGTAAAGTAATTAATTTTAATGGGGTAGTAAGCGTTTTCATTTTTTTAGAGTTTTAAAATTGATGAGACAAATCTAAGCGGGGAGGTTAGATCGAAATCGCATCAATTGATGGATGGTAATTTTCAATTGACAAATGACATGGCGAGAGGTGAGAATATAAAAAAACCGACTACTTTTTGGCAGTCGGTTTATATTGTTATGTAGCTGAACTACTGTTTTTCTAGCCACTTTCTGGCATTCTCAAAGGCTTCCAGCCATGGAGAGACCTCATCTTTTCGGCCGTCCGGATAATAAGCCCAGTTCCATTGGAACATGGAACGCTCGATATGTGGCATGGTCACTAAGTGTCTACCTGAAATATCGCAAAGCATGGCGGTATTATAATCGCTTCCATTTGGATTCGCAGGATAAGCGTTGTAACCGTATTTTCCAACAATGTGATATTGGTCTTCCGACATGGGAAGATGAAATTTACCTTCCCCATGACTGATCCAAACTCCCAGGGTGCTACCGGCTAAGCTTGACAGCATCACGCTATTGTTCTCCTGAATGGTAACACTGGTGAAATTACTCTCGTGTTTGTGAGAATTGTTATGGTGCATTTTGGATAGTTGTGGATGTTCAGGATTGATCAGATCCAATTCTAAAAATAACTGGCATCC
>JAHEMZ010000020.1:1911-42911 GCA_024643385.1 Flavobacteriaceae bacterium
TCATCATTTGCTGCTTGAAATAAAATACTGCAATTCTCTGAAAATAAAATACTTATAATGTCTTTTTCTGAAAGACTTCCCAGATCTATAAAAGCACTTGTCGCAGTTTCAGCAAAACACATTTCCAACAAGGAAGTGATCAATCCTCCCGAAGCGATATCATGTCCGGCTACAATTTGATTTGATTGAATGAGTTGTTGTATGCTATTGAAAGTGTTTTTTACATAAGAAGCATTTTTCACGGTAGGAACCGTATTTCCGATGACATTTAAAACCTGAGCCAAAGAGGATCCGCCCCAGTGATAATCATCTTGAGAGATATTGATATAGTAGATGCTTCCATATCCTTTTTTAAGGACAGGCTCCACCACCTTGCTGATATCATTACAATGCCCCCCTGCCGAAACGATGACCGTTCCGGGTGCGATCACTTCTTCATTCTTATATTTTTGTTTCATGGAAAGTGAATCCTTTCCGGTCGGGATATTGATTCCCAGTTCGATGGCAAAATCGCTAATACCTTGAACCGCTTTGTACAACCGTGCATCTTCTCCTTCATTATTACAAGGCCACATCCAGTTGGCGGAAAGTGAAACGCTTTCCAATCCTTTCTCTAAAGGAGCCCAGATCATGTTTGTTAAAGCTTCGGTAACCGCATTTCGGGACCCCGCCACGGGATCCACTAGGGCGCTGATAGGGGAATGACCGATAGAGGTAGCGATACCTTCCTTGCCTTGATAATCCAATGCCATTACCCCACAATTGTTCAAAGGTAATTGCAAGGGTCCTGCACATTGTTGTTTGGCGACCAGACCACCCACACATCGATCTACTTTATTGGTCAGCCAATCTTTACAAGCCACTGCTTCCAGTTGTAAAACCTGCTCCAAGTAATAATGCAATTTATTAATATCATAAGGAGCCGATCTATAATTTCGTTGAACCGAGGCGTCGTTCATAATGGTTCTGGGGGAGCTTCCAAACATATCGGATAATTCGAAGTCCATGGGTTTCGCTCCGGTAGTACTGCTCTCAAAGGTAAATCTATGGTTTCCGGTAACTTCTCCTACTTGATACATTGGAGAACGTTCGCGGTCTGCAACACGTTTGAGCAGATCGATATGAGTATCAGAGATCACCAGTCCCATCCGCTCTTGAGATTCATTACCAATAATTTCTTTCGTTGAAAGCGTAGGATCTCCAACAGGTAGCTTATCTAGATCAATTTTACCCCCTGTTGCCTCTACTAATTCACTTAAACAATTCAAATGTCCGCCGGCTCCGTGATCGTGGATGGAAACGATAGGATTTTCCTCACTTTCTACCATCGCTCGAATTGCATTTGCGGCTCTTTTTTGCATTTCAGGATTGGAGCGTTGTACCGCATTTAATTCGATACCACTTGAAAATTCTCCTGTATCGGCACTTGAGACAGCGGCCCCACCCATTCCAATTCGATAATTCTCACCACCTAGAATTACTACTTTATCACCTATTTTAGGAATATCTTTTAAAGCTTGATTCTGCTTACCATAACCTATTCCCCCCGCCATCATAATCACTTTGTCAAAACCAAGTTTACGAGCAGCCTCCTCATGTTCAAATGTAAGAACGGATCCTGCAATTAAGGGCTGCCCAAACTTATTCCCAAAGTCGGATGCACCATTACTTGCTTTGATAAGAATATCAATTGGTGTTTGATAAAGCCACTCACGTTCTTCCATATTCTTTTCCCATGGGCGATTTTCTTCCAGTCGGGAATAGGAGGTCATATAAACGGCAGTTCCTGCTAAAGGAACAGAACCCTTTCCGCCCGCCAAACGATCTCTGATCTCACCACCACTTCCGGTGGCGGCTCCATTAAAAGGTTCCACAGTCGTTGGAAAATTGTGGGTCTCCGCTTTCAACGAAATAACGCTGTCAAATCCTCTCTTTTCATAAAAATCGGGTTTGTCGGCACTTTTGGGAGCAAACTGAGTAACTCTTGGACCCTTAACGAAGGCCACGTTATCTTTATAGGCAGAAACAATGCTGTTGGGGTTTTCCTTAGAAGTTTTTTTGATCAGTTTGAATAGGGAAGAGGGCATTTCTTCACCGTCGATCACAAAGGTTCCATTAAATATTTTATGGCGACAATGCTCACTATTTACTTGGCTAAAACCAAAAACTTCACTATCAGTAAGCGGACGACCTAATTTTGCCGATAGATTTTCTAAATAAGTAATTTCTTCATCATTTAGTGCTAATCCTTCCTTTTGGTTGTAGGCAGCTATATCATCTATGTTCTTTATAACTTCCGGTTGAATATGTATGGTATATATTTCCTGGTGTAACTCCGAATATTTTTGAGATAGCATGGGGTCAAAATCTTTAAAATCTGACGCTACCTGAATAAATTCTTCGATCCGAATAATTCCGTCAATACCCATATTCTGAGTGATCTCAACCGCATTGGTGCTCCAAGGGGTGACCATGGCAGCTCGTGGACCAACAAAAAAATCCGCTATTGCGGACTGTTCTATTTTGGGTTGATTGCCAAACAACCACGTAAGTTTTTGAATGTTTTCTGTCGAAATAGTACCTGTGGTTTGGACAGTAAAAACAGTGTTTTTAACGTCTCCAAAGAAGTGAATCATCAATGCTTGATTTTGAAAGCACAAAGGTAAATATTTTTGAGCAACTATTTGCTAATAAAAAAAGCTTGTTCGATGTCGAGGTTTAATATAAGTCTATTAAATTACTAGGTTTTAAAATTCAATTATAAGTTTTATCTTGTCAGCCTTTATTCATTAAAACTTAATCATGAAAATTAAACTTTTACTTTTATTGACTGTGTTTGTGGCTAGTTATAGCGTAACTGCACAGGAGAAATTTGCGCCCGATGAAATAATTCATGGGAATTTCAAACACAAGACAATACGCCTGGACGAATTTGCCAATATTGAAGGAAATGTCATTCCTGAGATACCGACAATGGTAATTGACCAAATAGTCACGGAGCCTCTTGTAAGGGTTAATAAACCGGCGACAATTATTCATAATCTTCAGACAGAACCGGGACAATTGGTGAGTATGCCGATAGAGCAAAATTTTATTGGAGCTTCTCAATCCGAATCAGGATTTTTGCCACCTGATCCAACAGGAGCAGCGGGTCCCAATCATTATGTACATTCGGTAAACTCCATAGTGAAGATATTTGATAAGGCAGGAACACTTTTAGTGGGTCCTGTGAGCTTATCTAATTTCTTAGGAATAGCCTCTAATAATGGTGACCCTATTGTATTATACGATCAACTGGCCGACAGATGGTTTGTTAGTGAATTTGGAAACCTAGGGTCTAATCTAGGATTGGCAATTGGAGTTTCGGAAACCAACGACCCTGCTGGAGCGTATAATGTCTATCAATTTGATTTAGGTGGATTTCCTGATTACCCACATTACGGTGTTTGGCATGACGGTTATTATGGAACAGCCAATTATATTGGTGGCGGTCAATCGGTAGCAGGTTTTGTTATGGAACGAGACGCGTTGTTGGCAGGCGATCCTTCACCTGAAATGGTGTTATGGACAACGCTGCCAGGAAATATTGGCAACCAGAATCAAGTAAGAGGAGGACAACCGGTGAATCTTTTGGGAACTACAATTGATCCATCTACGCCAGGATATTTTACCTATTTACAAGATGATGGATGGAACGGAAGTATCACTTTTGATCATTTAAAAGTATGGGAAGTTGAATTGGATTGGGTTACGCCTGCAAATTCAACGATATCTGCTCCATTGGAGATCGCAACCGATCCCTTCGATGCTGGAGAGTTATTCGGAAATGGCAATGGTGCCTTAAGACAACCCGGAACGAGCCAAAGATTGGCCGGACATGGAGGTATTGTATCTTATGCCGCCAACTACCGATCATTTGGAACACATAATTCTTGGTTAATTACTTTTAATACTTTTATTGACGCCAATGAAACAGGTGGAATAAGATGGATTGAATTGCGAAATGATGGGGTGGGAGCATGGAGTATTTATCAAGAAGGTACCTATTCAATTGCAGATGGACATAGCCGATTAATGAGTAGTTCAGCGATGGATGCACAAGGAAATATTGCCTTGGCTTACACTACAGGAAGTACAACTTTGGCCCCATCATTACGATACACAGGTCGCTACAATGGTGATCCCTTAGGCGAAATGACCGTTGCTGAAAATATTATTATTGATGGCCCTGGTGTAAGAACCAATACGAACAGATATGGGGATTATTCACATATGACCATGGATCCCGATAACTTCACTTTTTGGTATACAAGTGATTACTTTTCTTCGAACAACCAATGGAGAACTCAAATTGCAGCTATAACCCTTTCAGGAGGCTTTACCGCTGATGTAGGTGTTAGCAACATTTTGCAACCTAACAATGGTTTATTGACAAATGCAGAAACGGTAGAGGTTACGATCCGTAATTACGGAAGCGCCGCTCAGTCAAATATTCCGGTTGAGTTGCGGGTGGATGGAAATTTAGTAGCAAGTGAAGTATATCCCGGAACCATCGATCCAAATTCCAATGAGACATTTACTTTTGCTCAAACCGTAGATTTATCAACCGCCGGACAAACGTATTCCATTGAGGTCAAAACAGCGTTGGGCGGTGATCAATTCGCAGCCAATGATGCATTCACAAAACAAGTTACCCATCTGTTAGCGAATGATGTGGGTGCACTGGAGATTACAGCTCCCGTTTCAGGCTCCGGATTAGGAAGTGCTGAAACGGTCTCTATTACCCTAAAGAATTTTGGTGCAGATTCGCAATCCAACTTTGATGTGCAATACTCTATAGATGGTGGTGCACCGGTAGTGGAAACTTTTGCAGGTCCGATCGCTTCGGAAGAAGAAGTAACATATAGCTTCACGCAAACAGGAGACTTTTCTGTTTTGGGAACCTATACAGTATCCGCTTCCACCTCGTTAGGTGGGGATATGGATACTTCCAATGATGAAGTAACACAGGAAATAGAAAGTGTATTATGTCAGCCGAACTTAGATTGTTCTTTTGGGGATGGATTTCAATTGGTATCCGTAGCCGAGATCAATAATGTTTCGGGTTGTGAAGGATATGGTGATTTCACCGATCAAATTGCTAATCTTGGTGCAGGTGAGACCTACGATATTACATTTACTACTGGATACGGTGATCAGCATGTAAAAGTTTGGATCGATTTCAATGATGATAACACTTTCGATGTTTCTGAAATAGTGGTTCCGAACTTTGTGATTGCTCCGGGTCAAGCTGCCGGATCATACACGGAAACGGTGAGTTTACAAATGCCGCCAAACGCACCTGCCGGTGAACATAGAATGAGAGCAAAAAGTAACTGGCAAGCCCCGGTTCCGAACGACGCTTGTGAAGAAACTACCTATGGTGAAACGGAAGATTATACGGCTAATGTGATCGGAATCTTAGGGGTGGACGAAATTGCGATTTCTGATGCTGATTTAATAATTGTTTCACTTCCTAATAATCAATTTGAAGTGAGTTTGAATACTACTTTTAATAATGGTGTTTACTTAGGAGTTTATAATCTTTTGGGACAAGAAATTGGATTCAACAAACGAGTGCCTAAGATAGATAACGCTTACCGTATAAATTTGGATATGTCCAAAGTAGCAGCCGGAGTTTATATTATTAAAATGGGTGGTCAGTCCACAACTTCTTATAAGACTGGAAGAATTATTGTCAAATAATAATCTGAAGAACATTTTACAAACAAAAAAAGGTGGCATTGGCCACCTTTTTTTTTGCCGTTTAGTTTTATCTTTAGCAATTATTAAACTATAAATCTTTTCATGAAAACAAAAATTTTATTTTTACTTACTGTGCTACTGACCAGTTTGGTCTCGGTAGCTCAAGAAAAGTTTCCTCCAGCCGAAATAATTCAGGGAACTTTTATCAAGAAAACAATTCCGTTAAGGGATTTTCCAACAGTTCAACCTCAAGATTATAAGATCAATGAAATAACGATCATTGAAAATAATTTAAGAGCGAATGAAAAAGTAAATCAGAATGCTTATCCACAAGATGGTAAGGATCCATTAAGACAAACAGCAATAGGAGGTATTAATAATATGCCTATCGAAGAGAATTTTGATGGTTTGTCGGGAAGTGAAGGAGGAGGATTTACACCTCCCGATCCAACAGGAGCTGCCGGACCCAATCACTATTTAAATGCCGTGAATGTGGCGATTAAAATTTTTGATAAGCAGGGGAATGTAGTAGCAGGACCTACGATGTTAGGTACATTTTTAGGTTCTCCAAGTAATAGTGGGGATCCTATTATTATGTACGACCAATTAGCCGATCGTTATTTTGTTAGTGAATTTGGTACAGGAAGTTCTTTATTATTAGGAGTTTCTGATTCACCGGATCCCACCGGGGCCTATAACGTGTATCAATTTAATTTGGACGCTTTTCCTGATTACCCTCATTACAGTGTTTGGCATGATGGATATTATGTAACGGCTAATAAATTTACCGGAAATACCACCTATGTAATAGACCGCGATGCGGTTTTAAATGGAGACCCGAATCCTCAAATTGTTGGGTTTAATCTTCCCGGGGTAGTTAATAACACTAATACCGTATTTAGTCCTGAACCGGCTAATCTAACTGGAACATCGTTTCCTGCTGGAGCCCCCGGCTATATCGTTTATCTTCAAGATGACGGATGGGGTGGAGGTATCGCTAACGACCACTTAAAAATTTGGGAGATCGAAATGGACTGGGGTAATCCCGGAAATTCTACGATCTCTGCACCTTCTGAAATACCTGTTGATCCCTTTGACTCTGTTTTTGCTCCGTTTGGAACAGGTGATGTCGCACAACCAGGTACGGGTCAAAAAATTGATATGATTGGCGGTGTAATTTCATATGCCTCAAATTATCGAAGTTTTGGTGGTCATAATTCATGGTTGGTCACGTTCAATGTCGATGTGGATGGAAATGATACCTCAGGGGTTCGTTGGATCGAATTAAGAAATACAGGAGCCGCAGGAGCTTGGTCATTGTTCCAAGAAGGAACCTACGCCCCCGCGGATGGTCATAGCCGCTTTATGGGTAGTGCTGCAATGGATGCCGCCGGTAATATAGGAATGGGTTTTAGTATTGCCAGCGCTACACTTCCCGCCGGGATTAAATATACCGGTCGTTACGACGGGGATCCGGCAGGTCAAATGACCGTGGCCGAGACAACCATCATAGACGGTATAGGGGTTCAAACCTTTTCCAATCGATTTGGAGATTATTCACATTTGACCATGGATCCTGATAACTTCACATTTTGGCATACTGCAGAGTATTTTTCAGCAAACAATCAATGGAGGTCGCGTGTAGCCGCGTTTACGTTATCCAGTGGGTTTGCAAAGGATGTGGGAGTAAATAATATTCTTCAACCCAATAATGGAATACTTACGAATGCGGAAACAGTAGAGGTAAGTATTAGAAACTTTGGACTTGATCCTCAGTCTAATATTCCCATCGAATTAAGAGTGGACGGAAATTTGGTTGCTACAGAAACTTTTAACGGTACCATTAATCCAAATAATGTTGATACGTATACGTTTACACAAACGGTAGATCTTTCTACTTCAGGGCAGACTTATAGTATTGAAGCTAATACTCTTTTAGTTGGGGATGAATTTGCTAATAATGATGCCTATACCAAGGAAGTCACTCATTTGCTTTCCAACGATGTGGGAGCTATTGAAATTACCGCCCCTAATACCGGATCCGGATTAGGGAATGAAACAGTTTCTGTGACCTTAAAGAACTTTGGAGCTCTAACACAATCTGATTTTGATGTTCAGTATACTGTAAATGGTGGTACACCTGTAGTTGAAACTTTTGCGGGACCTCTTGGTTCAGAAGAAGAAGTTACCTATAACTTTACCCAACAAGCAGATCTTTCGGACCTAGGGCCTTATACTATTGTCGCTACTACCCTTATGGCAGGAGATCAGGAACCTTTGAATGATGAAGTGACCAAAGAGGTACAAAATTTACTTTGTCAGCCTAATCTTGATTGTTCATTCGGTGATGGATTCCAATTGTTCTCTATTGCTGAAATCAACAATCCTTCTGGATGTGAAGGATACGGTGATTTTACCGATCAAGTTGCGAATTTGGAACCTGGGACAACATACGATCTTACGGTAACCACCGGTTACGGTGATCAATATGTTACGGTTTGGATCGATTTCAATGATGATTATATCTTTACAGTAGATGAAAAAGTGGTCACTGATTATGTGATCGCTCCGGGTCAAGCCTCAGGAACTTATACAGAAACTATGGATCTTGTGGTTCCTGCCGGTGTTCCACCGGGAGACCACATTATGAGAGGTAAAACAAATTGGCAAGCCCCTGTGCCTAATGATGCCTGTGAGATAACCAATTATGGCGAAACAGAAGATTATACCGCAAATACGGGATTACTGAGTGTAAATGACCAAAATTTTGCAACTTCTGATTTGGTGGTGGTGTCACTTCCAAACAATCAATTTGAAGTAACATTAACCACTTCTTATGATGGTAAAGCTTATGCCGCTCTATATAATATGTTGGGGCAACAACTAAAATTTAAAACATTAGGTAAGACTTCAGAGAATTCTTATGTGATTAATTTAGATATGTCTCAAGCGGCAAGCGGTGTTTATTTGATAAAGTTGTCGGGCGGAGATTTAAAGACTTTTAAAACCGCTAGAATTATTGTAAAATAATTGAATTTAACAGTTTTGAAAAAGGATGGCTTTTGCCATCCTTTTTTAGTTAAAAAAAAATAATTGAGTAAGATTTTTGGTTAATATTCAATATATTGTGCCTTCAAAAAATTATACAAATGAAAAAAACTTATTACCTAGTTCTTGTAACTGCGTTACTAATTGGTTTTAGTACGCTAGCGCAAGAATCTTTTCCTCCTTCACAAATAGTGGAAGGAACCTTTATTCGTAAAACAATGCGACTGGATGCCTTTCCAGAAATGGACCAAAACAATGTTCCGGCTGTACCAACAATGATCATTGATCAAGTTGTTACAAGAGCCGCCAGTAACGCCAAGAAAACGACTACGGTTATACACAACCTTCAAACGGAACCGGGACAAATTGTAAGCATGCCCATAGAGCAAAACTTTATTGGGGCTTCTCAAAGCGAATCAGGATTTTTACCTCCGGACCCTACAGGTGCGGCTGGACCAAATCATTATGTTCATTCGGTGAACTCTTTAGTGAAGATATTTGATAAGGCAGGAACCCTTTTAGTTGGACCTATCAATTTATCTGCTTTTTTAGGGATAGCTTCAAATAATGGTGATCCTATTGTATTGTATGATCAATTAGCAGATAGATGGTTTGTAAGTGAGTTTGGAAACTTGGGATCTAATCTTGGATTGGCCATTGGAGTTTCTGAGACCAATGATCCTGCTGGAGCGTATAATGTGTATCAATTTGATTTAGGTGGATTTCCGGATTATCCACATTATGGAGTTTGGCATGATGGGTATTATGGAACGGCTAACTACATAGGAGGTGGTCAAACGGTAGCTGGGTTTGTGATGGAGCGTGCGGCATTATTGGCAGGTGATCCTGCACCAAAAATGGTTTTATGGGATGAACTCCCGGGTGTTATCGGAAATGGTAATGGTGTGCGCAGTGCTGAACCGGCTAACTTTTTAGGAACAAACATCGATCCAACGCTTCCGGGATACTTTACCTATCTTCAAGATGATGGTTGGAATGCGGCTATTACTTACGATCACTTAAAAATTTGGGAGGTAGAATTGGATTGGATCAATACAGCTAATACCACGATTTCTGCACCTCTAGAGATTGCTACAGATCCCTTCGATGCAGGTGAATTATTTGGTAATGGAAACGGTGCGATCAGACAACCAAATACCAGTCAAAGACTTGCGGGACATGGAGGAATTATCTCTTTTGCTGCCAACTACCGAGCCTTCGAAGACCATAATTCATGGTTGATTACTTTCAATACTTTTATTGACGCCAATGAGACCGGTGGGATAAGATGGATCGAATTGCGAAATGATGGATCCAGTGATTGGAGTATCTATCAAGAAGGGACCTATTCCATCGCAGATGGACATAGCCGTGTAATGAGCAGTTCTGCCATGGACGCAGAAGGAAATATTGCCTTGGCATATACCACGGCAAGTACGACCTTGCCAGTATCATTGCGCTATACAGGTCGCTTTGACGGAGATCCTTTAGGAACGATGACGGTTGCTGAAACAGTTATTTTTGATGGACCCGGCGTTAGAACCAACAATAACAGATATGGGGATTATTCTCATATGACAATGGACCCAGATAATTTTACTTTTTGGTATACGGGAGATTACTTTGCATCTAACAACTTTTGGAGAACGCGAATTGCCTCCTGGAGAATCTTTGGCCCATTTTCTAATGATGTGGGTGTAAACGGTATTATTTCTCCATCCAATGGTGTTTTAACGAATGCTGAAGTGGTTGAAGTAAGTATCAGAAACTACAGCCCGGATCCTGTATCTAATATACCTGTGGAACTGAGAGTAGATGGAAACCTTGTGGCTACAGAAACATTTGGTGGCACAATCAATTCTAATGAAACTGCTACTTTTCAATTTGCTCAAACCGTAGACTTGTCTACTTCAGGACAGACCTATTCTATCGAGGCTAAGACAACGCTTGCAGGGGATGGCTATAATCCTAATAATGATTTTACGAAGGAAGTGAGTCATCTATTTTCAAATGACGTTGGAGTGGTTACTATTCTAACACCTTTTTCTTCAGCTGGTTTAGGGGATGAAACAGTATCTGTCAGAGTTAGAAACTTTGGTGGTGTATCACAATCAGGATTCAATGTGCAATATGCAGTCGATGGAGGAACTCCGGTATCACAAGCTTTTCCAGGAACTCTTGATTCTGAGGAAGAACAAATCTTTACCTTTTCTCAAACGGCTGATTTAAATGCGGGTGGAACATATGTAATCACCTCCAAGACTTTATTGGGTGGTGATCAATTACCGGCAAATGATGAAGCCTCTACGATTGTTCAAAATATCGAGTGTCAACCATTATCTAATTGTACAGTAGGACACGGATTTAGATTGTTCGAAGTAGGTGGAATTAATAATGTATCAGGATGTGAGTCGGATGGATATGGTGATTTCACTAATTTAATTGCCAATCTAGAACCGGGTAGTACAAATTCACTAACGGTTACCTCTGAATATGGAAACCAATATATGAGTGTTTGGATCGATTATAATGATGACTTGTCTTTTAGTCCGGATGAAATCGTTGTGGATAATTATCATTTTGCACCGGGTCAAGCAGGTGGAACTTTTACTGAAACTATGGATTTGGTAGTTCCTGCAGATGCAACCCTTGGTGAGCATAGAATGCGAGCCAGAGCAAATGGGACGGGAATTGTTCCAAATGATTCTTGTGAGCTAATTGTGATTGGGGAAACAGAAGATTATACAGCAAATATTGGTGCTTTAGGGATAAATGATTATGTCATTAACGATGCTAACTTAATTATACTTTCTAAAGAGAACAACCGATTTGAAGTAATTTTGGAAACAAATTATGACGAAGGAGTGTTTTTAGCAGTGTATAATTTGTTGGGTCAAGAATTAGGCTTCAACAAAGGAGTTCCTAAAGTAGATGGTGCTTATAGAGTGAATTTAGATATGAGTAATGTTGCAAGCGGTACATACCTTGTTAGAATGGGTGGTCATTCCACAACTACTTATAAAACGGGTCGTATTATCGTTAAATAATAAGACTTAATAATTGGTAAGAAAAAAGCGGGCAATTGCCCGCTTTTTTTATGAAGTGCGTTTTACTAATGGTCAAGTCAAAAAGTGTAATAGAATGATTAATTCTTTTTTAACAGAGCCATATAAAATCCATCGAACCCGGTTTCACTCGGGTATAAGGTCTGTTCCTTTTGTAGTTTAAATTCTTTTCCTGCCTCAGAACTTAAAAATTCTTTTACCTGAAGCTCATTTTCAGAAGGTAAAATAGAACAGGTGGCATATACCATTTCTCCACCTTCTTTGAGAATTTTCGAATAGGACTGTAATATCTCTTGTTGAGTGGCTCGAATATTATCCAAAAATTCCGGCTGCAGTTTCCATTTGGCATCAGGATTTCGCTTCAGTACTCCAAGTCCGGTACAGGGCGCATCTATTAGAAGTTTATCGGCTTTACCATATAATTTTTTAATGGTCTTTGTTGAATCAATTAATCTAGTTTCAAGGTTGTGTATACCATTTCTTCGTGCCCTTCGCTTTAATTCTTCTAATTTATTTTCATAAATATCCAGCGCTATTATTTGACCCTTATTTTCCATCAAAGTGGCCAGATGAAGACTTTTTCCACCGGCGCCCGCGCATGCATCAACAACGCGCATCCCTGGTTCGGGATTTAGTAATTCGGCAACTTTTTGAGAGGATGCATCCTGAACTTCAAACCAACCATTTTTAAATTGTTCGGTAATGAATACATTAGTACGCTCTTTTAGCATTATGGCATCCGATAAACCCTTAATCTTTTCAGTAGAAATGTCCTGATCGTTTAATACGTTTTGCAGCTCCTCTAGGGATGTTTTTAGGGTATTTACACGCAAAATAACTTCTGCCTGCTGATTCAGGGCTTTAAGTTCTTTTTCCCAGCGTACTTTCCCTAATTCCTTTAACCCCAGTTCATCCAGCCAATCCGGAATAGATTCACGAATTTTTCGGACTTTAGACAGTTCATCAAAACTACCCTTTATTTTTCGAGTTGGAGTACCTTCGAACTGTTTCCAGTCAGGAAGTTTAATACCCCTTAAGGTAGCCCAAACAACAAAAAGGCGAAATAGGTTCTCCCGGTCGAAAGGCTCCTTTACTTCGGCTATTTCTGCATATAACCGTTTCCATCGAACGATGTCATAGGTAGTTTCCGCAATAAAACTGCGGTCTCTGGAACCCCATCGTTTATCCCTCTTGAGTGTATTCTTTAATACCTTATCAGCCTGTATCTTTTCATTAAAGATAAGATGAAGGGAATCTATTGTGGCAAATACCAAATTTCGATGCAGTCTCATAGTCAATTTATTGGCTGCAAAGTTACTATTCTTTGACTGTTTAATTACTTTTGAAAAAATATTTTTCCATGAAGTTTGTTCCCGTCCTTTTTTCAATGATGCTCATTATGGCATGCTCTAATAAAAGAGCTGATTTTGAAAGTGTCACCATACAAACAATTTATACCGATTCATTAAGTATACGTGCGATTGCACCCCTGGATGAAAATCGAGTTTGGTTTGCATCGGATAAGGGAAAGGTTGGTTTGATTGACGGAGATACTCCAAAATTGGCTACGATCAAATACGAGGATTCATTACTTCACTTTAGATCACTTTCCGTGACCTCAGGAGCCGTTTTTGTATTGAGCATTGCAAATCCTGCGGTCCTCTATAAGATTGACTTTGACGGTCGAGAAGCCACTCATATACAAGAAGTGTATGCCGAAACAGGCGAAAAGGTGTTTTACGATTCCATGAAATTTTGGAATGACAAGGAAGGTATTGCGATGGGAGACCCAACCGAGGATTGTCTTTCAGTTTTAATCACAAGAGATGGAGGTGATCACTGGAACAAACTCTCCTGCTCATTGTTGCCTGGAATAGAGCAAGGGGAAGCAGGTTTTGCCGCAAGCAATTCGAATATAGCGTTGTATGAAAACCACGTGTGGATGGCGACAGGAGGGAAGAGAGCAAGGGTATATCACTCTGCCGATAGGGGAGTGAATTGGGAAGTTTTTAATACCCCTATTTTACAAGGAAGGGCCATGACGGGCATTTATTCCATCGATTTTTACAATGATAAGTTAGGTGTTATTGTAGGTGGTGATTGGGAACAAAAAGACTTTAATGAAGGAAATAAGGCCATTACTACAGATGGAGGAAGAACATGGCATTTGATCGCCAATGGGGAAGTTCCCGGCTTCCAATCGGCAGTGAAATTTGTCCCCGGTAGTGACGGGGATGAAATAGTCTCAGTGGGATCCCCGGGTATTTTTTACAGTCATAACAGAGGGAAGTCATGGGAAAAGATTACCCAAGAAGGATTTTATGCCCTTGAATTTGTGAATGACACCCTCGCTTTCGCCAGTGGCGCTAATAGGATCGTAAAACTTACGTTTCAATAATTAGGGATGTTCCGGTCCATGCTTTCCCTTGACCCTCTCAAGGAGTTTCATCTTAAATTCTTCTTCAGCGTGTTTTAATTTCAATATTTTTTTTGAGGATAGAACATTTCGAAGATTTTCATCCATTTCTTGATGGTATTGAAATTCTTTTGATTTTAGATCTAAAATCTTCTCTAATAATACATTGGCTTCTTCCTCCGATAAATTATCAACCCCTTTCACGAGAGTGAAGATTTCTTTTCGTTCTATTCTGCGTAATTCCATCAGTTTGCCATCGTAGAGATTATATACCGGCCAGAATTTTTCAGCCTCTGCGGGAGATAAGTCAAGCTCTTCTGTAATGAATGCGGTTTTATAAGCTTTTAATTTTTCACTTCTTTCTCCTCTTTGACCAAAAGTGATGGCGGATACGAGTAATAAAATATATACAATTGTTTTCATGATTATTCCTGGAATAAATTGGATTCATCTATATTATCTAACAAATAATTTTCGAGATTTTCATCTGTAGTAAAAGTAGTTTCTAAGGCAAGTTCATCAATATCTTCTTCCGTTAATAATTGCGCTAAATCCTGCGAACCTACCAGGAGAGTCCCATTTTCTATATAGGCGCTAATTTCGGTGGCAGCTAGTATTTCTGAGTCATAGGTATAAAGCTCCCAAATAAAGAAACCTGCAACTAAACAAGCCGCTATGCCTGATATAAATGGCACCCAATTTCTTGCATATAGGGGGACAACTTTACGTATGGGCTTTTTATCGATTGCTAATGAAACAAATCGATCTTCCAAATTTTCAAAATAATTTTTAGGAACGGACAAACCGTGTTCTTGTGGAATGTCTATTTCATTCAATCGATCCAACAACTGTTGCTCCATCGATTCAAGATAACCGTTTGGAGTTTTAAAGCCGAGTTTATTTGATTTATCGTCCATCATTTTATACTTTGACTGTTTTGCGCTCATAAAGTTTCATCTTTAAGCTGATTCGCAATTTTTTTTACAGCAATATGATAGCTGCTTTTGAGTCCGCCTACAGAAGTTCCAAGAATTTCCGATAGATCCTCGTAGGTCAGATCGTCAAAATATTTCATATTAAAGATAAGCTGTTGCCGTTGGGGTAACATGGCGATAGCCTTTTGTAATTTCAATTGAATTTCATCTCCTTCAAAATAAACATCAGATTCCAGTTGTAATAGTGCTTGTTGCTGGATTTCTTCCGAAGAGACCATATTCTTTCTTGCTTTTTGATTGATGAATGTAATGGCTTCATTTGTGGCGATACGATACATCCAAGTATATAGCTTACTATCCCCTTTGAAGGAATCTATATTTCGAAAAATTTTTATAAACGTATTTTGAAGTACATCGTCTGTATCATCATGATCCAAGACCATCTTTCTTATATGCCAATACAGTCTTTCCTTATAGAGCGTGATAAGTTCACGATAAGCCTGTTCTCTAAGCTCACTGTTTTTAAGATTTTCGACTAAAAATGATTCTTGAAACAAAGGCATGATTTAAAGATAAGACTTAATAAAGTGAAAAAGGTTTAATGCGGGACACATGAATCCCGAAAAAATGTAAATAAAAATCGATAAAAGACATAAAAAAGCGATAAAATGCAAAAAATATTTTATGGTAGGAAAAATATTACTAAATTTACCTAATACATCTTATGTATAGGTTCTTCGTTAGCAGCCCCAACTGTAATGAGAGCTGAATTAAACGGGTCTAAGCGGGGGCTGACCCGTTTTCTTTTCTTAGCTTTTAATTTAGGAAAAATATTCAAAAAAGTAGGAAACGAACTACTAAAATTGGAATTAAAATCGATAAAGTGCATATAAATAAGATAAAATGCAAAATTAATTTGGTAGATTAAAAAACATTTGTATCTTTGACGTGTACTTATGTAATAATAACTAATCATTGCAAGCCCCAAATGCGATGACTACTTAAAGAAGCGGAGCCCCAAAGCCGCTTCTTTTTTTTGTGTCTAATTTTTTTTGTGTCTAATTTACGTAAGGGATTGCATGGCTACCAGATTGTAATAGGTGCCTTTTAGCTGAAGAAGTTCTTGGTGTTTACCCTGTTCAACAATCTTGCCTTTTGATAAGACCACAATGTTATCGGCATTTTGTATCGTAGACAGGCGGTGCGCGATCACAATGGAAGTCCTGTTCTTCATCATATTCTCTAATGCATCTTGCACCAATCGCTCACTTTCTGTATCTAAGGCCGAGGTAGCTTCATCCAAGATCATGATCGGAGGATTTTTCAGTACGGCTCGGGCAATACTTAACCGTTGCTTTTGTCCGCCACTTAATTTATTTCCGCTGTCGCCTATATTGGTGTTAATTCCCTCGGGAAGGTCCTTTACAAACTCCCAAGCATTAGCGACTTTCAGTGCCGACATTATTTCGTCATCCGTGGCATCTGCCTTGGCGACTTTAAGATTACCTTTAACTGTATCGTTAAAAAGGATCGAATCCTGAGTGACCAGTCCCATTAATGCCCGAAGCGAGCGCAAGGATATGTCTTTAATATTTTCCCCGTCAATCGCTAAGCTGCCCCGGTTGACATCATAAAACCGTGTAAGCAAATTGGCAATAGTACTCTTACCACTTCCACTTTGTCCCACCAGAGCTACCGTATGACCTTTGGGAACGTGAAGGCTAAAATCATTTAATACCCATTCTTCTTCATATTTAAAAGAAATATTTTTCAAAGTGATTTCAGCTTCAAACCCGTTTTTATCGATCGCATTCGGAAGGTCTTGAATAGAAGATTCGGTTTCCAGGATCTCCAACACTCTTTCCGCAGCAGCATTTCCTTTTTTAACGCCATAGCTGGCCTTACTGATCGCCTTTGCCGGGGTAAGAATATTATAGGCCAGTCCCATATATACGATAAAAGCATCCGGTGCTAGTGTTTTTTCGACCAATACCATGGATCCGCCAAACCATAGTAAAATGGCAATAACGACAATTCCTAGGAACTCACTGATAGGTGTTGCCAGGTTTTGTCGATTCATTAAGGAATTGGAATATTTAAAAAATCGTGAGGTCGATCCTTGGAACTTCTCATTGAATATAGGTTCCGCATTAAAACCCTTGATAATTTTAAGTCCGCCTAAAGTTTCCTCCAATATGGAAAGAAAAAAGCCTTGTTCTTGCTGCACTCTTGTACTTCGTTTTTTCAAACTTTTCCCTATTCTCGAAATGATGAACCCTGATACCGGGATAAAGATAAAAACGAAGATGGTGAGCTTAGGACTTAAAACCAACATGGCTACGATCGTAAAAAGGATCATCAGTGGCTCCCTTACGATCAATTCCAAAATCGATAAAAAGGAATGTTGAATTTCCAATACGTCAGATGAGATGCGAGCAATCGTATCGCCTTTCCGTTTTTCAGAATAATAAGATACCGGAAGCTCTACTGTTTTTTTGTACACGGCATTACGAAGATCTTTTAAAACTCCGTTACGCAGAAATGTGATAAAGAACATGGCTAAATAACCACAAAGGTTTTTAAGTAAGAATGTCGCGATCACGATCGAGATCATGATGAGCAAGGCATTCATTTCTCCTGTATTTTGGATCTTAGCCGTAATGAAATAGTTCATATACGCTTCAAAATAGCTTCCGATGTGAGAAATCCCTTGATAGATGGGTGGAGATGTTACTTTTTCAGCATTCTGAAATAAAACCTTTAGCATCGGCATTAATGATACGAAGGCCAGTGTGCCGAAAAGGGCATAAAATATATTGGCAATGATATTTAACCAAGCAAAATTCTTATAAGGTTTCGCAAAGTGTAATATCTTTCTGAAATACTTCATTAATTTAGATTAAGATCCTTTTTAATAACATTGATTTTTTCGCCCAAATGATTTGGGTCTTTGCCATTTACGCTAATGTAGAACTTTATTTTGGGTTCTGTGCCACTGGGACGAGCAGCAATCTTACTACCGTCTTCCGTGTGAAAAATGAGCACATTGGATTTAGGGAGGTCTATAGATCGTTCGCTTCTATTCAAAAGGTTTTTGGACATGCTTGTTTGAAAGTCCTCCACAATGATCACCCGACTACCGCCTATTGCAGGAGGTGTATTTTTCCGTAGATCTATCATCATCTCCTCAATTTCTTCCGCACCTTTTTTTCCTTTTTTCACCATTGAGATCAGCTCCTCCTTATAATAACCAAACGATTGGTAGATCTCATCAAGATATTGAAAAACGGTCTTACCTTCTGCCTTTTTGCGTGCGGCGATCTCACAGATGAGTAGGGTAGCGGTCACGGCATCTTTGTCTCGAACAAAATCTCCAACCATATAACCGAAACTCTCCTCTCCGCCACCGATCAAAGTAAGTTCAGGATGATCCTTTATCATTTTGGCGATCCACTTAAACCCTGTTAGTCCTTCCATATAAATAACACCATAACTATCTGTCAGCTTTTTCAGCATGGGAGTTGAAACGATGGTAGAAGCAATGAATTGGGTTCCATCCAGTTTTCCATTCAGTTTCCATTGCTCCAATAAGAAGTGGCTCTTTACGATCATGGCTTGATTGCCATTAAGGATCTTCATCGTTCCATCACCATCACGAACGGCAATCCCTAGTCGATCACAGTCGGGGTCGGTTCCTATCACGATATCCGCATGCTCCTTATCGGCTTGTTCCATGGCCATTTTCAAGGCTTCCGGTTCTTCGGGATTGGGTGATATCACGGTGGGGAAATCACCATTGGGTTTTGCTTGTTCCGCAACAATGGAGACATGTTTGTATCCCGCCCTTTCCAACACTTGAGGTACCATGGTGATGGAAGTGCCGTGAAGAGAGGTAAACACGATCTGCAGAGATTCCTTATCACTTTTAGCTGTATTGAAACTGCCATTACGTACAGAGGCGGTTGCAAAGGCTTCATCTACCTCGGTGTCTATGTATTTGATCAATTGTTCATTCGGTTCAAATAGAACATCGGTATACTGAAGTGAATCGATCTCATTTATAATTTCAGCATCTTGTGGAGGCACCAGTTGTCCACCATCCTGCCAATAGACCTTGTAACCGTTATATTCCGGCGGATTATGAGAGGCTGTGAGCACAATGCCGCAATGACATTGAAGATATCGCACAGCAAATGAAAGTTCCGGGGTAGGGCGTAAGTCGGAAAAAAGATACACCTGTATGCCATTGGCAGAAAATACATCCGCCACTACTTTGGCTAATTTTTTACTATTGTGTCGACAATCATAAGCAATGGCCACTTTTAAGGGTTCTGAAGGAAAAACTTTCCGTAAGTAATTGGAAAGTCCCTGTGTATTCTTGCCTAAGGTGTATTTATTGATGCGATTGTTCCCAACTCCCATGATACCTCGCATACCACCCGTTCCAAATTCCAGGTTCTTGTAAAAGGAATCCTCCAGCGTTTCACTATCATAAGCAATGAGGTCCTTGATGGAATGCTGAGTTTCGGGATCGAAAAAGGGGGTGAGCCATTGATTGGCTTTATTTAAGATTACAGGATCTATGTATCGCATGATGAATCGATTCTCACTATAGAAAGTGCAAAAATAGGGATATTTAAACTTATTCTTTTGAGTTTAGGACTTCTTTAATAATGTAGTTCTGACGGTCTTTTTTGCTGCGCAGGATCAATTCACCCAAAAATCCGGCTACAAAGAACTGACTCCCTAGGATCATGGCGGTCAGTGCCACATAGAATTGAGGTCGCTCTGTGATGAGTCGGCCGCTAGGGTGGAAGAATAATTTATCAATCCCCAAATAAAGCGCGAAACAGAAACCAATAAAAAGCATCATGGCTCCCCAGGCTCCAAAAAGGTGCATGGGTCGTTTACCGAATTTGGATAAAAAGGAAATAGTGATCAGATCTAAAAACCCGCGGATAAAACGCTCCATTCCAAATTTAGTGGTGCCGTATTTCCGAGCCTGATGTTGTACTATTTTTTCTCCGATACGCTCAAATCCGGCGCTTTTTGCCAATACAGGGATATAACGATGCATTTCACCGGTCACCTCTATGTTCTTCACCACCTCATTCCGATAAGCCTTTAAACCACAATTGAAATCGTGTAAACGCACATGAGAGGTCTTGCGGGCCGCATAATTGAATAATTTGGAAGGTAAGTTTTTGCTTAACACAGAATCATAACGTTTCTTTTTCCACCCGGATACCAGATCGTATCCCTCCTGGGTGATCATACGGTACAATTCAGGTATTTCTTCGGGGTTGTCCTGAAGATCTGCATCCATTGTAATAATCACATCGCCTTGTGCACGCGCAAAACCGGCATGCAAGGCCTGTGACTTTCCATAGTTCTTAAGAAATTGGATCCCTATTACATGCGGATCCTTCGAAGAAAGCGCTTCAATGATCTTCCACGAGTCATCTGTACTCCCATCGTCAATAAACAGGATCTCATATAAAAAGCCATTGGACTGCATCACTTTTGCAATCCAATGGTGTAATTCTTTTAACGACTCTTCTTCGTTCAGAAGAGGGATGACAATGGAAAGGTTCATATATTAATATTCCGGTCTGTTTTGCTTCATGATTAGTCCGGCGACTAAAGAAAAAATAAAACCTATAAATAATGTAAAAATCACGGCCATAGCGGACATGATCCCGGGACTCATCATTTTTCGGGAAATACTTAAACCCATTTCCATTTGTTCTTCCGTCATCGAAGGATTGCTCTCCAACATCTGTTCTCTACTGATGTCAATCATTTGGTTCACAAAATCGGGTTCAATAAATGATATAAATACAAAATTATATAGGGCTGAAATAATTCCTGCAATGAGAGAAATAGCTAAGCCAACTTTTAAGGCTTCACCCAACGAAAGAAAGCCTTCATTCTCATATTTATACGCCTTCAATCCATAGACTATGATTGCAGCCATAATTCCCAGTCCCAGAAGCGAAGCCCATAAAGGTCGTTCCAGATGCTGGCCCATTACATAGACAACAACGGATAATAAAACGGAGGCTAGACCTAAAATAAGTCCGTAGTTCATGGCAATTTTTTTAACTGAAATTTTTTGAGTTTCCATAGTTTTATGTTTAAGTCTCCTTTACAAGGGAGTGGTTGTGTTTGTTAGTTAACAAATGTATGAAAATGTTACGGTATATTTTTTCTGAAAAAAATAGTTAAACTATTGTTCATTTATAATTATTGCTTAAATTTGCACACTCAAAAATCGAGGAGCATTTAATACCTAAGAGTCATGAAAAAAGGAATACACCCAGAAAATTACAGGTTGGTAGCATTCAAAGATATGTCCAATGATGATATATTCTTAACAAAGTCTACTGCCGATACGAAAGAAACTATTGAAGTAGATGGTGTTGAATATCCTGTGGTGAAATTGGAGATTTCAAGATCTTCTCACCCGTACTATACCGGAAAACACAAATTGGTGGATACTGCCGGACGTATTGATAAGTTCAAGAACAAGTACGATAAATTCAAGAAATAACAGTTTTTCTAAATATTCTGAAAAGCCTTCGAGTAACCGAAGGCTTTTTTTGTTTCATTACTTTCTCCATTCACTTTCCGGTCCGTTTAGTTTTCCTATTTTTACAGTAACTTGAAACACTTTGTTGCATTTGATCCTATTTAATTGTGACCCATGAACTATATATTATTTGACGGTAGTGTCCGAAACCAATTGCTTCCATTTACGTTTACCCGCCCGGTTGCCGATATCCGTATAGGTATTTTAACCATTCGGGAAAAATGGGAGATTTTTTTGGGATCAACCACCACCACCGTGACGGAAGATCATCTGTCCGATAAGTGGCCATTGGTGGAAATGGATCAAAACATTCTTATCAATGGGAGTTTTATTCCTTCGGAAGATTTGGTGAATAGCATCAAAGGGTTGACTGAAAATCAGGCGTTATTTTATAAAGAAGAACCACTGGCTTTCTTTTCAAAGGAAGGACAGGAAGTAGACTTTGACAGTTTTGAGATTACCCAATATACCCATGATGATGTTTTGCGGATCGAATATTCCTGGGACATCTTTAGTAAGAATCATGTGGCCATTAAACGGGATTTCGAACTGATCACCAAGGGAAGAGTTTCCCAGCCCATACCTTCAACAGTAGTTGCCTTTCAATCTGAAAATATATTCATAGAAGAAGGAGCTCAATTACCGCTTTGTTCGCTCAATGCAAAAGAAGGCCCGATTTATATAGGTAAAGATTCAGAGATCATGGAGGGGGCCATGATTCGAGGACCTTTTGCGCTTTGTGAGGGAGGCATCATAAAAATGGGCGCAAGGATCTATACGGGCACCACTGTGGGGCCTTATTGCAAAGTAGGAGGAGAGGTGAATAACTCGGTATTCTTTGCCTATGCGAATAAAGGACACGACGGATTTGTAGGTAATTCGGTCATTGGGGAGTGGTGTAACCTCGGTGCTGATACCAATACCTCCAATTTGAAGAATAATTATGCGGAAGTGCGTTTATGGGATTATGATACGGAAAAGTTTGTCCCTATCGGACTGCAGTTCTGCGGACTCATGATGGGGGATCACAGTAAGTGTGGGATCAATACCATGTTCAACACCGGCACCGTAGTAGGCGTGAGTGCTAATATTTTTGGAAGTGGATTTCCAAGGAACTTCATTCCTAGTTTTAGCTGGGGAGGGGCTGCAGGAATGATGACCTACAAAACCGATAAAGCCTTTGAAACGGCTCAAGCAGCTATGTCCAGAAGAAACCTTGAGCTCACGGAGGAAGATGCAAAAATTCTGGAACACGTATTTGTAGAGACGGCTAAATATCGTAGGTATTAGTTCTGTCGAAATAAATTTTAGGGCTAAAAACTAATTGGAACTTTTTTTGACGTGTTTTAAGAACAGGAAATTCTGAGGGTTAATCCCGAGCCCACTCACTTTCTTATTTACAAACCGGATGGCCATATCATAAAATAAAGGCACTACAGGGGCATCCTCGATAATGATAGAATCCATTTTTGAATACAACCATTTACGTTCATCAATACGCGTGATGGAAAGTGATTTTTGATATAGGCTATCCAAGACTTCATTTTTATAATGCATATAGTTAGGTCCATGAGGCGCAAAGTTTGGACTGTAAAAGAGCGATAAATAATTTTCGGCATCCGGATAATCGGCGACCCAACTGGCTCGAAACACATCCAATTCACCGCTACTTTTCATTTGTCGCAGGGTAGATGGGGGCATCACATCGACCGTAACTGAAATGCCTATTTTTTCCAATTCTCGTTGGATATATTCGCATATATCCAAATACTGACTATTGGTTCCTATGATAATTTCAGGCATTTCATCCCCACTCTCTAATTTGTATTGGGCGATCAGGGACTTCGCTTTTTCAGGGTTGAAGTCATAACCTTGAATAGAAATAAATCCCGGAAGTCCTTTAGGAATAAATCCATTTTCTGCAGGAATTCCCATTCCATTGCGCAGATAGGTCACCATTTTCTTTCGGTCAAAACCGTAATTCACAGCTTGCCGCAACAACTTAGATTGAATTTCAGGCGTTTCAGTCTCCATAAAGAATCCCAAGTATTCCGTATTTAAATAGGGACAAGTAATAAGATTTGTCGTTGCTTGATATTGTGGTTGCAACTGCCCCGTCGTAGTTAGTATTTCATCCTTGTAGGAGTTGTCCAAACCGGACATGAAATCAATCTTTCCTTGCGCAAACTGTAGGAATTCACTCTGTTTGTCGGGTAAAAACGTAATGGCGACCGACTCGAGATAAGGTAATTGAACGCCTTCATCATCTCTTTCAAAATAAAGCGGATTTTTTCGAAAAACCAGCTTTACATTCTCTTCCCACAATTTAAACTGAAAAGGCCCTGTACCCACCGGATGACTTCGGAACTCGTTGCCATAATGTTCTACCGCTTCCTTGGGCACTACAGAACAGTAGCGCATAGATAGTAATCCGATAAAGGCCGGAAAAGATTGTTTTAATTGAATGACAAAGGTTGTGTCGTTCTCGGCCCAATAGCGTTCTACGGTCTGCAATACCCAACTGCCGGGCGAAGCGACGTTTGGGTCTGTAAGTCGGCCAAAACTGTATTCAAAATCGGAAGCCACTACATTTCGCGTACCGGTTTTACCAAAGACTTCATTGGTATGGAAGTAAACATCATCTCTCAGATAAAACCGATAGGTGTTCGTGCTATCTATAATTTCCCATCGATGGGCTATATCAGGTTGCACTCTCAGCGAATCGTCTAATTGAACCAATCCATTAAATAATTGATTGGTCGGCCAAATATTTTGTGGATTTCTGGCAAAAACCGGATCCAATGAAGTGATATTGCTATGTTCGTTGTATCGAAAGACCAATTGATCCCTTTCTTCTGTATTTTTATGTCCACAGGAAAGCAGGGATAATCCTATGCAAACAATTGATAAAAAGAAAGTTAAGCTTTTGAGTTGCTTCAGCATAGGTTTTTGGGATACAATTATAAGTTGTATTTTTGCATCCGCCTTTGCTAAAATACAAGAATGAACGGTACAAAAAAAGTGGCATTTTATACTTTAGGGTGTAAACTTAACTTCAGTGAAACTTCGACCATTGCGAGAAGTTTTACGGAAGAGGGTTTTCATCGTGTTGATTTTTCAGAAAAAGCAGAGATATATGTCATTAATACCTGCAGTGTTACCGAAAATGCGGACAAGCGATTTAAGACGATCGTTAAACGAGCCTTGAATGTCAATCCTGAGGCATTTGTAATTGCAGTGGGGTGTTACGCCCAGTTAAAACCCCATGAACTGGCTGCGGTGGATGGGGTAGATCTAGTTTTAGGCGCTACGGAAAAATTTAAGGTGACAAGCTATTTAAACGACCTGCTCAACAATGTTAATGATACAACAACATCCGGAGCTGTTATACATAGTTGCGAGATTGAAGAAGCAGATTTTTATGTAGGATCCTATTCCATAGGTGATCGTACCAGAGCTTTTCTAAAAGTGCAGGATGGTTGTGATTATAAATGCACTTATTGTACAATCCCTTTAGCCAGAGGGATCTCCCGATCAGACACCTTGGAGAATGTGTTGCAAAATGCGGAAGAGATCTCACAGAAAGGAATCAAGGAGATCGTGTTAACAGGAGTGAACATTGGAGATTATGGAAAGGGCGAATTTGGAAATAAAAGTCACGAACACACTTTTTTCGAATTGTGTAAAGCCTTGGATAAGGTCGATGGGATAGAGCGTTTGCGGATCTCTTCCATCGAGCCCAATCTATTAAAAGATGAAACCATCGATTTTGTTGCCCAATCCAGGACTTTTGTACCACATTTTCATATTCCGTTACAGAGTGGTAGCAATGATCTACTGAAATTAATGCGTCGCCGGTATTTAAGAGAATTGTATCTAGACCGTGTACATCATATTCGACGGGTAATGCCGGATGCTTGTATTGGTGTAGA
This sequence comes from Flavobacteriaceae bacterium, assembly GCA_024643385.1. GTDB lineage: Bacteria > Bacteroidota > Bacteroidia > Flavobacteriales > Flavobacteriaceae > JAHEMZ01. The sequence goes on from JAHEMZ010000020.1 coordinate 27,645, forward strand.
TGTGATCGTGGGGTTTCCGGGAGAAACGGAAGCACATTTTTTGGAAACCTATCATTTTTTAAATGAATTGGACATCTCCTACCTGCATGTTTTTACCTATTCTGAAAGAGAAAATACAGCGGCTGCTTCCATGAAAGGAGTAGTGCCTCTAAAAGTGCGAAACAAACGAAGTAAGATGCTTCGGGGACTGTCGGCTAAAAAAAGAAGAGCCTTCTATGAAAATCAGGTAGGAACCATAAGAACCGTTTTATTCGAGGGAGAGAATAAAGAGGGGTATATTCATGGTTTTACTGAAAATTATATAAAGGTAAAAGCTCCGTGGAATCCAGCTTTGGTAAATACGATTCAAAAAGTACATCTTACCTCGATCGACGAGGATGGTTTGGTACGATTTGAATATGTAAGTAATCCGGCTTTTGCCTAGATATTGATACCTACCGGTAATAGATCTTTGTAGATCTTTCGATTCTTTCTGAGGAAACCGGCAATTTCAGGACTAGTGGGGACAAGGCTGATCCCTCTTTTTCTAACTTCTTCAAATACAGCTTTAATGAAAATATCCCTAAAACCCTGATCTTCCATATCTTCAGGCATATCTAATTTTGTTAGGAATATCTTTCGGTCCTGCAGTGCGTATTCGATACGAGCCATGTTGTCTCCAACTTCCAGTTCAAATTGTCGCAAAAATTCGTTATCTGTTATTTCAACATCTTCAATCATAGGGAGCAAATTTTAAATTAATTCATGGGCACTTCTATCAGCAACAATCGGGTTCCTTTGGAAACTGAAATGGGTACTTCCTGAGTATCCCATATACCAATGGCGTCTCGAGTTGCAAGAGTCTCATTGTCAACAGTAGCATTTCCTTCTATAATCATAAGGTATATGCCGTTATTTGGCTGTTTCAACGTATAGATCGTTTCGGTATTCTCTGTAAATTCGCCTAAATTGAAGTATGCCTGTTGATGAATCCATAGTTCATCTTGGGTGGCTTCACTAAAAGGTTTTACCACAGTGCTTATTTTATTCGGTGTTAATAAATCAGCAATTCTTTTTTGATCGTATCTGGGGGTCACATTCTGGGCTTCCGGAAAGATCCAAATTTGAAATAATTTCAAAAAATCGTTCTGACTGGCGTTGACTTCACTGTGTTCCACACCGCTACCTGCACTCATTACTTGAATTTCACCGGTTGAAACAACACCTTCATTTCCCATGGAATCTTTATGACGAACTCCACCAAACTGGGGAATGGTGACTATTTCCATATTTTGATGAGGATGTTTTCCAAATCCCATGGCCGGAGCAATAATGTCATCGTTCAAAACGCGCAACAGTCCAAATTGCAATCGATTGGGATCAAAATAATTAGCAAAACTAAAAGAGTAATTGGCCTTTAACCATCCGTAATCAGACTTCCCACGAGTGGCGGAGGGATGTAAAATCTTTTTCATAGCTTTAAAACACAATCAAAGGATAACATTATATTTACTTAGGTAAAGTTACGAATTTTATAGGTTTCGCGATCAAAAACTCTGTTAAAGCAGAAAATCATATGTCAAAAGTTCAGGTATATTTTGTTCCCGGTTTAGCCGCGGGGAAAGAGATTTTCAAGAATATTGTGTTACCTCCCGAGCGATATGATGTTCATGTATTGGAATGGCTTATCCCTGAAAAGGAGGAAACCATTGAAAGTTATGCAAAGCGAATGGCCTCCGGAATAACCGAAGAGAATGTGGTTTTAGTCGGGGTTTCATTTGGAGGAGTGATGGTGCAGGAAATGGTTTCCTTTTTGAAAATATATAAATTGATCATTATTTCCAGCGTGAAAAGCAGGGAGGAGTTACCCACCAGACTTAGATTGGCAAGTACTACAAAGGCCTATAAATTAGTGCCAACTCGTTTGGCCACATCGGTTGAAGACCTTACTTCGTTTGCGATTGGTCCCCGAAGTAAAAAGAGATTACGTCTTTACAATGAGTACCTGTCGGTAAGAGATAAAGCATATTTAGATTGGGCAATAGCTCAAATGGTCAATTGGAACCGAAAAAGCATCGATAAAAATGTGATTCATATTCACGGCGATCAGGATGCAATATTCCCAATAAAATACATCACAAATGCTCTGGTATTGGAAGGTGGGACTCATGTAATGATTTTAAATAAGGGGAGTAAAATCTCAAATATGTTAGTAAGTATTATTGAGAATAAGTAGACCTACTTTTTTCAATTCTGTATCTTTAGTAAAAATTAATCCTATGAATATGCTTTCAAAAATTGGCCTCACTGCGATCTTGGCAGGGGTTGCATGGTTGTTTATTTATGCCACTCAGGAGCCAAAAGGCGGCCTCAATTCCTCGGCCGAACAGAGTACGGAAAAATTATTGAACGACTATAATGTATATGCTTTGGAAATTCCTGAACAGATGGATTTCGCAGGGGAAGAAGTTCCTTTGAACGATCCGGATGTGCGGGAACGAATGGACCGTGAATTATTGGTGAACACCTATTGGCAGTCCAATGCCCTGCTTATCTTTAAAAGGGCAAATAAATACTTTCCCATCATTGAACCTTTATTGAAAAAATATGGGATTCCGGATGATTTCAAATACCTGGCTATTGCCGAAAGCGCTCTTGAGAATAATAGTTCTCCTGCCGGAGCGGCAGGATTTTGGCATTTTATGAAAGGGACCGGTCAAGAATACGGTTTGGAAATCAATGAATACGTAGACGAGCGGTATAATCTGGAATTAGCCACAAAGGTAGCCGCAGACTACTTGAAGGACTCTAGAAATAAATTTGGAAACTGGACTTTGGCCGCCGCAGCGTATAATGCAGGTAACGGAGGAATTAACAAACAATTGACTCGACAAAAAGTGGATGGTTATTACGATCTTTTACTCAATAGTGAAACTAGCCGCTATGTCTTCCGTATTTTGGCTTTTAAAGAGATATTGAGCAATCCTAAAAAGTATGGATTTAACTTCCGCGAACAGGACCTTTATAAGACCATTCCCACTTATACAGTGAAAGTGGATACGTCAGTTACTAATTTTGCCGACTTTGCTCAAAAATTTGGTATCAATTATAAAATATTGAAATTGCACAATCCATGGTTGCGGGAATCGTATCTTAAAAATGCTTCCGGAAAGGAGTATTTTATTGAAATACCTGAAAAGGGATATTATAATATCCCATGAAGAAGATGAGTTTAGAAATAGTTCTTATCTTAATTACAATTGGCTTATTGGCCGGTGCATTCAGTGGATTTATGGGGGTGGGAGGAGGAGTTGTCATGATTCCTTTACTAATGGTTTTTCTAGGCTATTCTCAGCATCAGGCGCAAGGAATGAGTTTGGCTGTTTTGGCAGTACCGGTCACATTTTTAGCGGCTTATACCTATCATAAGTCAGGGAATCCAATCGATTGGAAATATGCATTGATCATTGCATCTTGTTTTATAATGGGGGGCCTGATCGGGTCTAAATTGGCATTAAAAATAGACCAAGTGATATTGAAAAAAATATTTGCGTTGGTACTGCTGATCTCAGCGATAAAGTTGTTCTTCTCTAAGTAATTATTTTTCCGGTGTATTGCGGTTCAAGAGAGAAACACCACTGGTATAGGTTTGGTAATGATTATTATAAGAAGTACTGTAATCTTCGCCATAAAAGTGAAAGAAGGTCCGTCGGACATCTAGGATTCTTTTGTTTTCATCAATGATAAATGTTGTGGGAAATCCCAGGCTGTGTTTCATGCATCGAATCATAAAATCGTTTCTATTTTCTTTTTCATCCACATAAAGCACAATGATTTTGCTACTTAAATTTCGTTTCAATTGTCGAATTTTTTTCTTCGAGCCCCAAAAGAGCATCACGAAATCGATTTCTTTATAATGCTTATCCACTATATCATTTAAAGCCGGAAGTTCTCCAATACCCGGGGTACACCAAGAGGCATAGGTTATGAGATAGATGGGTTTCTCAAAATCATGTAATTCTACTTTTTTTCCTGTGAATTTGCGGACTTTAAAGTTATCTAACGTAGTGCCAGTAACCACATTTTCTACGAGTGAATCAAATAAGAATTGAGCGCGTTCTTCATCTTTTCGGATGTAGGCCGTTCTGGATTGAATACGATATTTTCGAATATTCTTTCCAATGGCTTCGGAAAAAAAAGTATCAGGCTCTCCTGTTTGGGAAAGAATAGGTAGGCAAGAAAATAAAAACAGGGTAAGTAGGAATTTACCCATATTTATTAGATTTGGTTAGCAAAAATTTTGACCTATTCAGTCAAAAATGAAGCAAAAGGTAATAAAAAAATAGAGGCAATCTATTTATCAACAGCAAATTATCAACGCATTCTGCCTCCGCGCCCCCCATGACCGAATTGTTGTCTAGGAATTCCTGCCTTTTTCATTTGTTGTTGCATCATTTTGATTTGCTCGGTAAGCATATTGTGCTTATCCAATTTTTTTGCTTCAGAAAGTAATAGTTCAGCATCTCTTTTTCGATTCTTGGTCATTGCAATACCGGCCAAGTTCAGTTTTACCATCGCCATATCTGCACTCATGCTTAGTCCTAATTTTTCAGCCTTACGAAAATATTTTTCGGCTTCGTTCATATTTGTTTGTGAAACCATTAAACCGTTGAGGTAGTTAAAATACCCTTGTTGTTTAAGCACGAGAGCGCCATCCGGGTTTTTAATTCGATCCAACCATCGTTTGGCTCCCGGAAAATCTTGTTTGCGAAGCCTTAAAAAGGCTAATAAGATAAGTTCGTTTTTAAAGTACAAAAACACAAATACAAAGGAAAGCAAGAAATACATGATCCCGTTACCAATATTACCTTCAGCGAATTGCCAAACGGAAAGCCCAATGATAAGTGCGGTAAGTACTAATTTTATATTTTTATGAAACATAAGTAAAATCTTTTATAACAGGTTGTTGGTGTCATTTGAATTAAGTCGCAAAGTTATGAAATACATCCAATTTTTAACCGGAAATAGTAGTTCAGATAATAACAAAAATATTTTCCATAATTGGTTTGTCTAAGTAAAAAATCATTGTATATTTGCACCCGACTTTAAGAAAAGGCCTCTTAAGAGGAACGCATCAGAAGATTTTAATCTAATTTACAATGAAAAGAACATTTCAGCCATCTAAGAGAAAAAGAAGAAACAAGCACGGATTTAGAGAGCGCATGGCTACTGTAAACGGACGCAAGGTATTAGCTGCCCGTAGAGCAAAAGGCAGAAAGAAACTAAGTGTATCTTCTGAGTCCCGTCACAAAAAATAATGATGATAAATCAAAAATATAAAAGGTGTTGTTTATAAACAGCACCTTTTTTTTATACCCTTTCGAATCGTAATTTTATAACTTTAAATAAAGTATCCGAAAAATGCCAAAAAACAAAGACATAAAATCTATCCTAATTATTGGTTCAGGTCCTATTATTATTGGACAAGCGTGTGAATTTGATTACTCCGGGTCACAGGCATTACGCTCGCTTCGCGAGGATGGAATTGAAACTATTCTGATCAATTCTAACCCGGCTACTATTATGACCGACCCCTCTATGGCGGATCATATTTATTTGTTGCCCCTTACAACAAAGTCCATCGTTAAAGTTTTAAAAGAACACCCACAAATTGATGCGGTGCTTCCTACGATGGGTGGACAAACAGCCCTAAACCTTTGTATAGAGGCGGATGAAAAAGGAATTTGGAAAGATTTTGGAGTAAAACTCATTGGTGTGGATATTAACGCCATTAATATTACGGAAGATAGGGAACAATTTAGAAAGTTGATGGAGCAAATTGGTGTTGGAATGGCACCTCAGGCCACTGCAAATTCCTACCTGAAAGGGAAGGAGATTGCTCAGGAGTTTGGTTTTCCTTTGGTGATTAGGGCCTCTTATACACTGGGTGGTGCAGGTGCTTCCATTGTGCACAAACCGGAAGATTTTGATGAGTTATTAAAACGTGGATTAGAGATTTCTCCCATTCATGAGGTAATGATCGATAAAGCGATGATGGGATGGAAAGAGTATGAATTGGAATTATTGCGCGATCGAAACGATAATGTGGTTATTATTTGTACCATTGAAAACATGGATCCCATGGGGATTCATACCGGAGATTCTATCACAGTGGCCCCGGCAATGACTTTGAGTGATGTTACTTTTCAGCGGATGAGGGATATGGCCATCTTAATGATGCGCAGTATTGGTGATTTTGCAGGAGGATGTAACGTGCAGTTTGCGGTAAGCCCGGATGATAAAGAAGATATTATTGCCATAGAAATTAATCCCAGAGTATCTCGCTCTTCTGCACTCGCGTCTAAGGCAACAGGATATCCCATCGCAAAAATTGCTGCGAAGTTGGCAATAGGGTATCATTTGGATGAATTGGGCAACCAGATCACCAAATCCACTTCAGCGTTATTTGAACCTACTTTAGATTATGTAATCGTTAAGATTCCACGCTGGAACTTTGATAAATTTGAGGGCGCTGATCGTACCTTGGGACTACAAATGAAGGCAGTAGGAGAAGTAATGGGGATAGGCCGATCTTTTCAAGAGGCCCTTCACAAGGCGACTCAGTCCTTGGAAATAAAACGCAACGGATTAGGTGCCGACGGAAAGAGTTATACGAATTACGAGCAAATTATTGAGAAATTGACCAATGCAAGCTGGGACCGAGTGTTCGTAATCTATGATGCCATTCAAATGGGAATTCCTTTAAGTCGTATTCATGAGATCACAAGAATTGATATGTGGTACTTGCGTCAATATGAGGAACTTTATCTACTTGAAAAGGAGATCTCCAAATACTCTTTAGAGACATTACCAAGGGAACTACTTTTAGAAGCAAAACAAAAAGGATATGGGGATCGCCAGATCGCACATATGTTGAAATGCCTTGAAAGTGAAGTGTATAAGAAGCGTGAGGTTATGAATATCCAACGGGTCTATAAGTTAGTGGATACTTGTGCTGCCGAGTTTCGTGCAGAAACACCGTATTATTATTCCACTTTTGAGAATGAAATGGTACCTGCCAATGGAAAAGCCTATTCCGAAAATGACAGCATAGTTACCGATAAAAAAAAGGTCATTGTTTTGGGTTCCGGTCCAAACCGGATCGGACAAGGAATAGAGTTTGACTACTGCTGTGTTCATGGGGTATTGGCTGCAGCCGAATGTGGTTATGAAACGATCATGATCAACTGTAATCCGGAAACGGTCTCTACCGATTTCGATGTGGCTGATAAATTGTACTTCGAACCGGTTTTCTGGGAACATATTTACGATATTATACGGCATGAAAAGCCGGAAGGAGTGATCGTTCAGCTGGGTGGACAAACCGCCTTGAAATTGGCAGAAAAGTTAGATCGCTACGGAATCAAGATCATGGGAACCAGTTTTAAATCGCTTGACTTAGCTGAAGACCGTGGTAGTTTCTCGAATATCTTAAAAGATAATGATATTCCCTACCCTGAATTCGGAACAGCCGAAACCACGGAAGAAGCTTTGGCCTTAGCCGATGTTCTGGACTTTCCATTATTAATTAGACCTTCCTACGTTTTGGGAGGACAAGGGATGAAGATCGTGATCAATAAGCGTGAATTGGAAGAACATGTGGTTGATCTACTTAGGAAAATACCTAATAACAAACTATTATTGGATCATTACCTGGATGGAGCTATCGAAGCCGAAGCGGATGCGATCTGCGATGGAGAAAATGTGTATATTATCGGAATTATGGAGCATATAGAACCTTGTGGGGTGCATTCCGGCGATAGCAATGCGACCTTACCTCCTTTCAACTTAGGCGATCTGATCATTCAACAAATTAAAGATCACACCAAAAAAATTGCCTTAGCCTTAAATACGGTAGGGCTTATCAATATTCAATTTGCCATAAAAGACGACAACGTATACATCATCGAGGCCAATCCGAGAGCATCACGAACGGTACCATTTATCGCAAAGGCTTATGGAGAACCTTATGTGAATTATGCCACCAAGGTCATGCTCGGCGCGAATAAATTGTCCGATTTTAATTTCAATCCGCACTTAGAAGGATATGCCATTAAACAGCCGGTCTTTAGTTTTAATAAGTTCCCTAACGTTGATAAAAAGTTGGGACCTGAAATGAAAAGTACGGGGGAAAGCATCTTATTTATCGACAGTTTAAAAGACGATGAATTCTACGAAATCTATTCCAGGCGCAAGATGTACTTGAACAAATAATTAAAAGAAAATCCTCAGAATCTGAGGATTTTTTTATTTTGAAGGTAGGGTAAAACAATTGTATCTTGTTTCAATCATATAGCAAAAGTATACAACTAACCCTGTTCAGATGTCTTTAAAACTCATTAAGCTACTTTCTCTCTCAGTTTTTCTTACTGCCTGTAGTTCAAACACGTATGATGACGTTGAAGCCGATACACAGCCCCTTCCGGAATTAGTGACCTATCAAGAGGTACAATTCATTTTTGACAATGCCTGTTTACAATGCCATTCCAATCCTCCCCAGAATGGTGCCCCCATGTCTCTAGTAAGTTTTGAAAATGTTAGGGATGCTGTGCTTACGAGAGGACTTATTGATCGTATCAGTCTCCCGGAAGGGGAATCAGGACTAATGCCCTTAGGAGGTCCAAGATTGCCTCAACAGAACATTGAATTAATTGCACAATGGCTGGAGGACGGATTGCTTGAAAATTAAAAACTTAAGATTATGAAAAGAATGTTGTTGATTTTACTCCTTACGTCTAGTAGTTTGATATTCGCTCAGGATAAATACAGTACCAAGACAGGAACGATTGATTTCGAGGCTTCTGTTCCTTCTTTCGAAGAAGTGAAAGCACAGAATGAAAATACAAGTGCCATATTAAATACGGCAACAGGGGAGTTTGCTTCGTTGGCACTTATGAATGCATTTCGTTTTAAAGTGGCGCTGATGGAGGAACATTTCAACGAAAATTATATGGAATCTTCTAAATATCCGAAGGCAGTTTTTAAAGGAACGATCCACGATTTCGATCTCAGTAAACTTACTAATTCACCCGCTAATTTTAGATTAACAGGATCGATGACCGTACATGGAGAAACCAAGCCTTTGGAAACAATGGTTCAAATTTATAAAAAAGATTCAGCTATTATCATCGACGCCGAATTTGAAGTAAAACCGGAGGATTTTAAGATCGAAATTCCCAAAGTAGTGAGTAACAAAATTGCTGAAACGATCAATGTTACGGCGCACTATTTACTAAATAAATAAGCATGAAAAAGCGTAAAATTTTCCTTCTCGTAATTGTTGTCCTTGTAGTGGGTACTTATGTTGGTTATAAGTACCTCTATAAGGAACACAGAGACATACAGTCGGAAGCGCCCAGTTTACATCTGGAAGCAGCAGCTTTATTTGATCTCTTCCAAACCGATGAAACTGAACAGGCCCTAAATCAGACCCTGATTGTAACCGGTATTATTGAATTGATAGAATCCACTTCGATCACTTTAGAAGGGGGAGTGCGATGTATATTCGAAGTCCTTCCCGAGGGTCTGACCTTAGCGCAAGCGGTCGAGGTAAAAGGCAGGTGCATCGGATACAACGATCTTTTTGAAATTGTAGAATTAGACCAATGCCAAATACTTGATCAACCATGAAAAATTTCACTTATTTAGTAGTACTATCTTTATTTTCATTTTCTTTAAACGCCCAAGATGATTTATTGAATGAATTGGAAGGTGACGTTGCGATAGATCAAACCGTAAGTTCTGCCTTCAAAGGGTTAAAGGTTGTAAACTTTGAGTCCACAAAATTGGCAGGAAAGAGTGATCTGTACTTTGTGGTATCACACCGATTTGGAACTGTAAAAAATGGTTTCGACGATTTCTTCGGACTTGATAACGCGGTGACACAACTTAAATTTATCTATGGAATCACCGACGGAATAAACATTGGTGTAGCACGGAGTTCATTTCAGAAAAAATACGGGGTTCACTTCAAATATCGATTGCTTCAGCAAGAGAAAGAAGGTATGCCGTTTACAGTCGTAGGTTATAATCTACTTACGATCAATAGTGGGCTTGATAAGGATTTTCTGCCTAACCTAGAATTCAGTGATCGCTTAACCTTCACCAATCAAATACTCATTTCCAGAAAAATGAACGATGAGCTCTCATTACTCTTGGCACCCACCTGGGTGCATGAGAATCTGGCCACCCGAAGTGCGGTGGTAGAGGAGAACGGGACTACGAAATTCTATGACGAAGAGAACAATCAATTTGCTATAGGAATAGGAGGAAGGTATAAATTGACCAGTCGTTGGAGTATTAATATTGATTATGGGATTCATTTAAACCGAAACGATAATTCAATTTATAAAAACCCCTTATCCATTGGATTCGATCTTGAGACAGGGGGACATGTGTTTCAGATGCATTTCACCAATGCCCAAGCTATGTTCGAGGAAGGATTCATTGTGCAGGGGCAGGGCGATTGGGGGGACGGGGATTTTTTCTTTGGATTTAATCTAAGCAGAGTTTTTTAAGAATAATTAATTAATTATAAAATCAGTAATTTTAAAAACCAATATTAACCTTAAATTTTATCAAATGAAAAATGTTACTCTTTTTTTAGCCGCACTTCTAACCACTTTGGTGATGAATGCACAAACCACGTATAATCTTGATTGGGCCGTAGGAATCAATGGCCCGGATGCCTCATTAACCATCGAATCCGGCGATACCGTAGAATGGACCTGGACAGATGCCCTTCCGCATTCTGTAACCAGTTTGGCCGGCTCTGCTGAAGCTTTTGACAGTGGAATCATTACCGGTCTTGGAAATGTTTATTCTTATACTTTCACCGTGGTAGGAGATAATGATTATGAATGTGTGGTTCACTCCAATATGTTTGGAACCATTACCGTAGAACCGGCATTGTCAATCGAAGATAAATTTGCTGTAAATGTAAATTATTTTCCAAATCCTGTGACCACAAGTCTAACGGTAACTTCCTTAATCAGTTTAGATTCCTATCAGGTTTACGATATACTCGGAAAACAAGTTCAGGCAGGTAAATTGAGTGCCCATGTAGTGGATGTCGATATGTCTCAATTGAAAACGGGAGTGTACTTTGTAAAAGTGCAATCCGGTCAACTTCAGAAGACCATGAAAGTAGTGAAAAAATAAAAATTAGTAAAAAAACAACCCTTAATTGGGTTGTTTTTTTATATTTACCTTATCAAAAGCCCCCAAATGCTTAGATTATATACCTTATTTTTCGCACTGATAGGATTGAATTCCTATTCCCAGACCTTTTATAACGGATTTGAAGAAGGCTCTCTAGAAGGGTGGTCTCCTATTTCCGGAAGTGGCAGTTCTATTGAGATTGCCAACGATAATTATAATTATCTGGTACTGGAGACTAACACCGATGATGCAGAATTGTCATTAGTCAACAATGATCCTGATTATTGGTCAGGAAATTACTTCATTGAATCCTCCGAAGAGTTAATTCTTCGAACGGTAGATGACATACTTGTGAAGAATACCAATGATTTCGATCTACATCTTCGCTACGGTTTTAAAGGCGCTAACGGTTATATGGTGGTAACAACAATGCCCGTGGTCGTAAAAGCGAATTCCGATTGGGAAGCCTATTCCAATTTCTATTATGCCTTTTTTGAAGAACAGATACTGGACAATCTTACAATCATAAATGACACAGGTTCGAAGTCTTGGGATGTGGTTATGAACGATATACATGATCTCTTCAAAGATGTGATAGAATTTAAGATATTTCATAATCCGGAGATTTCTTATGAAGGTCATAGGATAGCGGGTTCTATTCATTTGGAATCGGTAGTTTCTTGGGAGGAAAAATCTTCTGTATTGGAAAAGTTACCGAGCCTTTCAATTTTTCCAAATCCCTTTGTGGATAAAGTACAATTAAATTCAGATTTTGGGATGCGTTCCTTTAAGATATACAATACACAAGGCGCTGTAATCTTTGAACGAAATGTAAATAGCTACGAGCAAGAAATCGAACTTTCCAGTTTGAGCAATGGCGTATATTTATTTGAAGTAAGTTTTCAGGATGGCTCCGTGCTTTCAAAAAAACTAGTGAAACAATAACTTAATCTTCTTCTTCCTCCGCTCTTTTTAGTAACTTTTCATTTTGATGTTTACTGGTCTTTGCCCCTAATCGCTTAAGTTTTTCGACGCGGTTGATCAAATTGCCCTGTCCTTCCGAAAGTTTCTTCATCGCATCACTATACGTTCCTTTTGCACGATCCATTTGTTCCCCCACTTTCAATAGATCTTCTGAAAGTCGGACAAAAGAATCATAAAGCCTACCTGCCTGGGTAGCAATTTCCAAAGCATTTTGTTGTTGTTTTTCATTGGTCCACATACTGTCGATGGTACGAAGTGTAGCCAATAGTGTAGTAGGAGTAACAATGACTATATTTTTTTCAAAAGCCCAGTTATATAAAGAATTATCCTGATTGATCGCCACCGCAAACGCCGGTTCAATAGGAACAAAAAGTAAGACAAAATCAGGACTTTCAATTTTGTAAATGTCTTGATAGTTTTTATTGCTTAATTGTTCAATGTGCTTTTTAAGGGAGGCAATATGCTCCTTTAAATAGCGGGCTCTTTGCTCGCTATCCTCTTCATTGACAAAACGTTCATAGGCAGTGAGCGATACTTTAGAATCGACGATCATTTTCTTGTTGTCCGGTAGGTTTAAGACCACATCAGGCATTACTCGTCCACCCTCATCTGTCGTAAAGCTTGATTGCACGAAATACTCACGATCTTTCTCTAAACCACTTTTCTCCAACACTCGCTCCAATACTAATTCCCCCCAATTTCCTTGTAATTTACTATCTCCTTTTAATGCCTTGGTGAGATTAGTAGCTTCCTTGCTCATTTGCTCATTTAATTCCCTGAGCCCAATGATCTGTTGTCGAAGGGTCGCATGACGATCGATACTTTCCTTATGCGTGTCTTCCACGCGTTTTTCAAACTTTTCAATCTTCTCTTGGAGTGGTTTCAAGATAATATCCAGATTATCCTTATTCTGTTTAGTGAACTTTTCAGATTTTGTTTCAAGGATCTTATTGGCTAGATTCTCAAATTCCTTGGTGAATTTTTCCTGAATCTTTTCAAGTTCTTCTTTTTGTTCATTCAGCTTTTTTTCAAGATTCTCATTTTGAGCATTGCGCATCACTAATTCCGAATTCAGATTATCTTTCTCCTTTCGAATAACCTCTCGTTCTTCTATGGTCAATTGAAATCGTTCGTTTAACTTTTCCTCTCGTTCCTTTAATTGATCGATACGTTCTTCCAACGTTCCCGACTGGGATTTATATTTCAATTGCGCGATAAGATTGCCCACGTAAGCTCCGGCTATGGCCGCTATGGCACTAATAAGAAAAATAATAAAGGGTTCGTTCATTACCAATTCGTTTGTGTAAAGATAATTAATCCTTTATAGTAAACCGACCCGTCTTATGATCAAAAAGTATCGTGTCTTCGGGAAATAGTGCTGAAAATTTTCCGCTTTCAATAAGCTTGCAAGGTTCATCAAAATAAAAATCGGTGGTCGTCATTACCATCATTTGGTCACTTAATTGAATAGCCAGATCGATTTCATGCGTAGAAAAAAGTATCGTTTTATTCATTTCCAGCGTCAACCTTTTTAATAGTTTAAGGACTGCTGCCCGATGATAAAGATCCAAATGAGTGGTGGGTTCATCCAGAATAATCACCGGGGTGTCTTGAGCCAGTGCCCTGGCAATGGCCACTCGCTGCATTTGACCGTCACTTAACTCATAGCATTTCCGATGTGCTATTTTAAAAGTATCGGTCAGTGCGAGAGCAGTTTCAATATTTTTTTGATCCTCTAAGGTAAGTTGGCCCAACCAGTTGGTATAGGGTTGACGCCCTAAAGAGACAAATTCCAAAACGGTTAGATTTTTGGAACTGGGAGCCTCTGTTAAGACCACACTCAAATAGGTTGCCAATGTTTGAGGTCTTATGGTTGTTAAAGATTCTCCCATGATTGAGATTGTCCCGGAAAGGGCTGGTTGCATGCCGTTCAGCGTGCGTAATAAAGTAGATTTACCTATTCCGTTGGCACCGACCAGTCCAATGAGCATTCCTTCCTCTAATTCAAATGAAATGCCACTCGAAAGCACATTTTGATCCTTTCGATTTTGATATCCAATGCTGAGGTTTTCAGCTTTCAGCTTACTATTTTTATGACGCTCCATCATTAGAATAATAACTTTCTCTTTCGCACCAACAACCAAATAACCACAGGGGCACCCACCAAGGATGTTATGGCATTAATGGGTAACGTATATTCACTAAAGGGTATTTGTGCCAGCATATCGCAAAATAACATAACAATTCCTCCCAGCAACATCACAGAGGGTAATAAGATGCGATGGTCTGACGCTTTGATATATTGTCGAGCAATATGAGGAATGGCCAATCCAATAAAAGCAATGGGGCCTGCAAAGGCAGTAATGCTTCCCGCCAAAATACTGGTAGCCAAGATTAACATAAGCGTAGTTCGGCGCATCCGAATGCCCATGCTCTTTGCATAATTTTCCCCCAATAGGAGCGCATTTAAGGATTTGGCAGAAAACAGCGAAAGGACCAATCCCAGGATCACGCAAAAGAGCAAAATAAGCACGGCTTGCCACGATTGGTTTCCCAAACTTCCGAAGGACCAAAAGATATATTGTTGCAACTTTTCGGCATTGCTGAAATAGGAGAGAACCGCCACCACCGCCGAAGTAACACTGCCAAACATTAGGCCGATAATTAAAATAGCCATGGTGTCTTTTATTCTTAAAGTAATGGCCAAGACAGCCAGTAACACTAAAAAGCTACCGAGGGCAGAGGCGATCACTAAGCTCCATTGGCTCATCAGGAAAGTTCCCAAAAAACCACCGAACGACCCGGCACCTAGTATCAATAAAGCTACACCAAGACTCGCACCGCTGCTCAAACCCAGCACAAAAGGTCCGGCCAAAGGGTTTCTAAAGAGCGTTTGCATCAGAAGTCCGGAAACACCTAAACCACTTCCCACTAGGATAGCGGTAATGGCTTTGGGAAGGCGATATTGGGTAATGATATATTCCCAGGAGGGGTTGGTGGTGGATCCTCCGGAAATACTTTTTATTATTTCATCTAAGGGTATTGCCACCGATCCTAGACTGATATTTGCCAGAAACAGCAAAA
>JAHEMZ010000060.1 GCA_024643385.1 Flavobacteriaceae bacterium
AAATAATGTTTTTTCATAATAACTGTTTGTTTTAAAGTTTAATATTTTCAAATGTACAAAAAATTATTTAACTCGTTTTTTTTTTGGATTTTTTCTAATAAAAAAAAGGGGCCAAAGCCCCTTTTTTATGGATATTTCAAGCCCAATTATTAAATGGGTAAGAAAATAACTCGGTAAAGATAGGGTGCATTGAAGTAAAGTCCTCCCGATACGTTCGGACCCACATCGGTATTGGTATAGATCGTACCGTCGTTCATTTCTAATTCAAGACGTAATGCAATAAATCTAGGTGGAGCCAAAGTTGAATTTGGATACAAATCTACTATTCCTTGCGTTGCAATACTTATGTCTCTTCGCGGAAGGCCATTTGAAGACACTTCGAAGGTACTGGCTTCGTATGTATCCAATAGTTGCTCAGGGATTTCCACACCGTCATCCGTCGTAACCGCCTCATTTAAATCTTGATCAAGATACAATCTTACGTAAGCTCTTACTTCTTTGAAATCAGGAACAAAAGTTCCATTTCCTTGCTGTACTTCAATCGTTGAATTGATAGTATTATTGGCAGGATTAGTTAAGGAAACTAAGTCCGGAAAAGAAACTACTGTTCTTACGATTCCCCCTGTTTCAGTATTAACCGTATCAAGGACATTATCTATTAGTGCCTCAGAATCAGAGCAAGAAGCGAAGCTGAACAAGAGGCCTAACATGAATATTTTTACTATATTTTTCATAATCTATTAGTTTTAGTATTAGTTAGCAACTGGGAATCCAGGTGAAGGTGGGTTGTTATCCCAGAATACTTGTACGCCCACGTTTGGCTTCTGATCGATGCTACTGTTTGTATTTGCTTCGTTTGCCGGATAGAAGAAAGATCTAACAAAGGAGCCTGGATTTGGATCAACATTATACTGAACGCTACGAGGGTACCCTGTTCTTCTGTAAAAGTTATAACTATCGATTCCGTTACCAAAATGAGAAATGAACTGCTGCTCAGCTAGAATTTCCCATTTCCCTTCTGTACTAGCACTGTTAAAGGAAGTGGCTATACTGTTTATGTATGCATTTACTTCTCCGGCACTTGGAAAGAATGAGGAATCCGCTTCAGGATCAACATTTCCAAAGCTTTGAACTTTAGCGATGTGCTTTTGAAGAGCGCTGGTCATCAAATTACCTGCACCACCTGCGTTGTTAGAAGCAAGAGCTACCTCAGCTTTCATCAAGTCTGTCCATGCAGCTAGCATGATCGGCATGACTCCGGCTCCACCGCCACCGTCTCCTTGTATTACAGAAGAAAAATTATCGGCATCAAATTTACCAGCGGCGGGATAAACTCCGTTCACTGTTCTTTTAAAACTATCGGGTGGAATCCCTTCGGAATTTCCATGGTCACGCCCCCAATATCCATTTTCTAAATAGCAGAATGCCATGGCTGACGGGAAATGTAGTGGTCTAGGTGCTATGGAACAAGCAAGTAAAGCTTGGTCTCCATCTTGATCGCAACTTGAACCAGGAACACATGCAGTTTGACGATAATAATAGTAACGAATTCTAGGGTCACCTAGATCCTGCATCTTGCCCATTAACCAAACGGATTCATAAGTACCTGCACCTGATACGTTGTAATCAGAGCTATATGAAGGGTGTCTAGTATCCGGATTGGTTTCGTTAGAACCGTATTGGAATTGGAAGTCATCGGCTGAATTTGAAATAGCACCAGCACTGGCAGCATTAAATTTAACCAGATCACCGGTGTTCAGATAGGCAACCATCTTAACCGAATTGGCTAGTTTCGTCCATTTACTGAA
The DNA here is from genome assembly GCA_024643385.1 of Flavobacteriaceae bacterium. Taxonomy (GTDB): domain Bacteria; phylum Bacteroidota; class Bacteroidia; order Flavobacteriales; family Flavobacteriaceae; genus JAHEMZ01. The sequence continues at coordinate 1,809 of JAHEMZ010000060.1, forward strand.
GTCGTTGTTATAGTAGAAATCGTTCTCTAAATTATCTCCGGGAGATCCTAAGAGTGAAATACCCTCATCCAGCATATCGATCGCAGCTGCATAAACATTTGCTCCGGGATCTGCCACAGGGGCAGGAAACTCGGAAGGATTTGTAGCTTGACTGAAAGGGACATCTCCAAAATTGTCGACCAATGTAATCAATGTATAAGCCTTAAGAATTTTCATAACTCCAAGGTGTTTATTTGATTCACTTTCGATAGCTAACAATTCGGCTGAGGCCATATCAGAAAACATTCCTTGATAGGCGGTAGCCCATTCACCGTCCAATACTGCCGGTTGAAAGTTGTTTTCATAATTACGCCCAAACATATAGCTGATACGTGTAAGCTGTGCGTCGTTACTACCTATCTGGCGCATAAAGCTGGCGAAATCCAATTGAATCTGAACCATGAAACGGTTTAAATTCGCTTTATCTTGAGTTACGTTGTTAGGGTCATCTAACAAATCTAGTTCGGTGGTCTCACAAGAAGCAAAAACCAATCCCGCAGCTAGAAGAACGTAGGCAAAAAATTTACTTATATTTTTCATTTTTATTTTTTTTAAGGTTAAAATGTAGCATTCACGCTAAATCCATATCTCTTGCTACTTGGTCCCGTCATAAATTCAAAACCTTGTCCGTTACCGGCACCTAAACCAGCGGTGTTAGGGTCGAAATTGATACCGTCAGGGGTGTTATAAGCATCATACCACATATTGAATCCACTTACTTTAAATGTAATCGATCCAAAGGGAGTTTTTTCTAATTGCTTAGCCGACAACGTATATCCAAGAGATACTTCTTGTAAACGAAGCACAGAGGCATCATAAATTGAAAGTTCATCAGCAGGACTAGCAAATCCATTGTCAAAATAGAAATCCGAGTTGTTGATTTGAACCGTATTTGGAAGACCTGTATCTTGATTTACCCCTTCTAGAATGTAAGTACCTAAACGGTCTTCCGTATCGGTAGTCAAACCACGACCTAATAAAGTAGCTACATAAGTCGAATATATATCTCCACCGGACACATGATTGAATGCAACATTGAAGGACATACCTTTCCAAGACATGGTGCTGATATAGTTCATGATGAAATCAGGGTTGGCATCTCCAATTTTTGGAACCAATCCGTCTTCTGTAACTGATTCAGCAACATAATTTCCGATTGAATTAACAACTAGATTACCATTTTCATCTCTTAGTACGCGAGCTCCATATATTGCTCCCAGAGGATCACCTACGGTTGCAGCGTTTCCTAAGTTGGTATATCCGGCATAAAATACCTGATCAGTATCTTGGCCTAGATCGACAACTTCGCTTTCAAAAGTGGTGAAGTTTACATTTACTTTCCAGTCAAAACCACCGGTATTACTCTTAAAGATGTTTAATCCAAGATCAGCTTCAATACCTTGTGACTCGATCTTACCGATGTTGTTATCAATAAATTGAGCTCCTGTACTGGTGGGTATTGGTTGATCTTCCACGATCAAGTCGTTTGTGGTTCTTGTGAAGTAGCTAAAGTCAAATGTTAAGCGACTGAATAAGTTCCCTTCCGCACCAAATTCCAATTCTTCGAAAAGCTCAGGCTTAATAGCAGGATTACCGATGGAACTGTTGGTAGTGTTACCAGTAATGTCATTGGAACCATCATTCCACGCCTGTGTATTTAAGTCAACTAAAGTTACTGTTGGATATCCTGTAACAAAGTTTGCAGACGTACCGTAACCGGCTCGAAGTTTTAAGTATTTGATACCATTGTCTGAAGATAACCCATCGAACGCACTAGTGGGCACAAAGGAAACACTGGCAGATGGATAGAACAATGTATTTTCGATAGAGTTAGAAACCCAGTCATTACGTCCGGAGAAGTTAACGAATAAGTAGTTGTCCCAGTCAAGTAATAACTGTCCGAACACACCAATGATATTTCTTCTTTGTTTGAATTCGATTCCATTTCTTTCTACATAACCGGAGTGGTCAAAGAATCCAAATACTTGCTGATCTGTACTTCTCAATCCTGTTCTGTTGTAATCAGTACTTTTTGAAGTTGCACCTAAGGAGAAACTAAGATTAAGTTTATCGTTGATGAAACCAAAATTATTTCCCGATAAAACCACTCGGTGGTCATAGATGGTATTAGAAGTAGTTACGGTTTCATAGAACCCACGGTCTACGTTAATATCCCCGGTAACACTACCTCTATTTTGGCGGTTTGTCGAAAATTCAGAGTAGTTATCAATACTCGCTTGATAGAATACATTAAAATGATCGCCTATGTTGTAATCAATAGCGGCATAACCATTCACACGATTCACCAACTGCGAGAAACGCGCATTTTTAACGGTCCATAATGGATGTTGAATCGCATTATCGTCGCGATAATAGATACTACTTCCATCAGGAAGTTCAAATGGTAATTCGAAGAAATCCATACTTCTAGGAGTATAGAATAAATCTCCAAAAATGGAAGATCCTGATCCAACGGTACTACTACCAAAACTGGTGTTTACCGGAGGAGTTTTTAGATCGGTCTTGGTGTAGGTCATAGACCCTCTAATGCTGAAATTGTTATTTAATTTAGCATCTCCGGATATGGTCAAGTTGTTACGCTTCACATTGTTTCCGGGCGTAAAACCATCTTCATCAAGGTTACTGAATACCGTACCATAACCGAATTTACCATCTTGGCTACGTCCACGAGCACTTACAGATAAATTACGGGCGATACCTTTTCTAAAGAATTCTTTCACACTATTTCTTGGTCTCCATTCATAACGTTCACCAGCATATTGAGCTTGAAAGTCGGGATAATTAGATGCCAAATATGCAGAACTTGAGTAAGGGTGCTCAAGAGTTCCGTTTGCATCGAAACTAGGATCTCCTAACCATCCACCCAGACCGTCTCTGTAGAAACCGGGACCCCAGTTACTATAGAACCATCCACCGGCATCTGTTTGGTTGAAACCTCCACCATATTTATTTTGATAATCCGGCAATATAGATACTTCATTCACGAAAACGGAAGATGAAACTTCTATTTCTTGTTTAGCGTTTCTCTGTGAGGTGCTACCTGTTTTTGTGGTAATAAGGATAACCCCATTACGGCCTTCTGTACCATAAAGGGTAGTTGCCGCAAGACCTTTCAAGATATCCACACGCTCAATGTTGTTCGGGTCAATATCAAAAGATCGGCTGGACCCCATGTTACCATCCACAAAGCTACCTGCTTCGTTGGTGTCATTACTGTAGGGGACACCGTCAATTACATACAAGGCGTTGTTGTCTCCCGTAAAGGAATTGGTCCCTCGAATGACAACTTTGTTTGCGGAACCGGAAAGTCCGTTCTGCGTAGTAATATTGATACCAGCTGCTTTACCGGCAAGTACACGGGTTAAATCCGTTTGCGGACTCTCTTTGATGGCTTCCTGCTGAATGGAGGAAACCGAATATCCCAATGCCTTTTTTTCCTTTTTCACTGCAAAACCAGTCACCACCACCTCGTTTAATACGGAGGCATCCTGTTCCATTGAAAAAGAAATGTTGGAAGTAGCAGACGATACAAGTCTTTCTACAGTTTTGTAACCAACATAGGTATATACTAAGGTTTGTCCAACGTTAACAGTAACAGAATAGTTACCATCAAAGTCGGATTGGGCACCATTAGCCGTCCCTTTTGCAATAACATTAACTCCGGGTAGGGGTAGATTGTTTTCATCTAGTACCGTACCAGAGACAGTTTTTTCTTGTGCGAACGTTAGTTGCACAACAAACGCTAGCAAGAGCGTTAAAAATCCACTAAACTTTGTTCTCATTTTATAATTTATTTGAATTAGCCAATGCCAAAAATCACAATAAAAAGTTAAATACACAACTTTTTAAACTTAAAATTTGGTTTTTTTTTAACAGAAAGTTACGCTATTGTTAAGTTTAGGAAATATTTATCCCCCCTTTATTTTGGGATATTACAAGCTGATACAAAAAAAAGACACCCGAAGTTCGGGTGTCTTTTGATGCGGAAAAAATTATTATTAGTTATTTGATCGTAAGGCAATACTTGCGCGTCTCCCTGAAACAGTGTTCTCGTTCGCTTTGAAGGCGATGACCAACGGTTGAAATTCACTGGTCAAAGACACGTTCATAGCTGAAAAATAAAGAAATCCTTTTCTTTCATTTGCAGGTATTGTAATCGTGTTATCAAAGGAATAATTTTCCGGTGCGACTTCAGTTAATTCATCGACCACAATTACTTCAAACGTTCGATCAACCCCGGATACACTTGTTACAAAAAATGGTATTGGGAAATTATTTATCGGATTTGTAGTTGAAACCGGTAACTCTAATGTTGCTCCCAAATTAAATCCGATGGTGGAACCTCGGTCTTCCTCAAAGTCATCATATGAGGTATTACATGACGTTAACGCTGTAAAGGTCAAGATAAGTGTAAAAATATATGCTTTTTTCATTTGTCTTTTTTTAGTGATTAATACCCCGGATTTTGCTGTAAGTTAGGGTTGGCATCCAATGACTCCTGAGCGATAGGTAACTGAAATTTATTGCTACCTGCAGGTAAATTCAAAACATCAGATGGCGTTCCGGTACCGTCTGCCACATCTCCGGCATTTGTTCGTTGAATGGCATCTCCCCATCTTTTAAGGTCAAAGAAACGCTGATATTCCATAGCGAACTCAAGTCTTCTTTCTAATTTAATAGCGTTTAAAAGAGCAGTACCTGATTCGTTATTGGACGGTTGATCCAAATATCTGCGTGATCTTACAGTGTTTAATGCTGCAAGTGCAGCTCCTTCGTTTCCGGCTCTGAAATAAGCTTCTGCTTTATTCAAATACGCCTCTGCAGCTCTAAAGATCTTATAATCTACTACGCCTGGCTGCCCGCCCGGACGTGCAAATAATTTTTTGATTCCATTAAAATTGGTAGTGATCCCACCACTAGTTACAGAACCATCAAAAATATAAGCATCTCTACGAATATCATTTCCTATGTCATACAAATTGTTCAATTCGAACGAAGCCACATATTCAGGGATCAAACTAGTTATACCTCCTTGACTCCAAGTAACTCCAATGTTATTTCCTAGGATTGGAGCCTCGTTCGGGATATAGAAGATTAAACCTGCTCGGCTGGTATCTTCCCATACACCTACAACATCATCTCGTCCGGCTACTTGAGCAGAAACTGCATTGGCGGCATCAATACTTTTTTGCCATTCTCCCATATAAAGGTATACTCGGGACAGTAATAAATTTACTGCATCACGATTAAGCCTTCCGGCAGGGTTTGTTGTATTGATTCTAGTTTTAGCATCTAAAAGATCCTCCAAAATAAGTGCATAGGTTTCTTGAACAGTCAAGCGACTAGGTTCTGTATTAGGGTCGGCTTCCGTAACATAAGCGACGCCCAAAGATCCATTAGCATCTCCGGATTGGGTTGGAATTTTACCGAAGAGTGACACCAAATTAAAATGAGCCAAGGCACGTAAAGTTTTGGCCTCACCAATAATATTATCCTTGCTTTCACCCTCAAAACTATCCGCATAAAAAAGTATTTGGTTAGCTCTGTAAATAAGGGAATAGGCATTTTGATAAGTGGTTCTCATCGACGCGTTTGGACTGTACTGAAAATTATGCAAGGTTCTCTTAGTTAAACGTCCATATTGAGAGAGCGTTGTATTATCAGACATCACGTCAGGAGCACTTAACATAGATCCAGCATCGCTGCTTCCATAAAAGCCACCGGCAGTTAATTCTAAGTAAACTCCCCGAATACCATTTTCAAAATCTTGTGCGGTAGTAAATGCATTAGCCGTCGCAAATTCATCGAATGGTAATTGATCTAAATTTTTTTCACAAGAGCTGAAAGCCCCTAAAATGAAAATCGATAGTAGTATGTGTTTTATATTTTTCATATTCTTTTTTTTAGAAACTTACGTCTAATCCAATTTGAATTGACTTTGTGTTTGGGTAACTATAAAGAGTTGCTTCCCCCGGGGCAACGCTATTTGCATAGCTAATTGTTTCACCTGATGAAATACCTACTTCAGGATCTCCGAAGAATTCGGTAAACGTCAATAGGTTTTGCCCTTGGACATACAATCTGAGACTCGATACCGGGAGTTTATCCAAAACTTTGTTTTGGAAGTCGTAAGAGAACGTAATGTTTCGCATTCTAATGTAATCCCCTTTTTGAAGGAAACGATCTGAATTCACAGCACCTAATTCCTCTTGAGAGATTAATGGGCTTGGATTAACATTTGTGTCCCCGGGTTGCTGCCAGTAATTGAAGGCATCCAATGCTTGGTTACTTTGAATATTAAATCCATCAGAAATAAGGTTGGACTGTACGAAATTATTAATCCAGTTTCCGGCTTTGAAAACAAAATCGGTTCTTAGTCCAAATCCTTTATATCGGATGTTAGAGAAGAAACCTCCTTCACGGTCCGCGATGGTAGATTTACCTTGGAGAACTCTATTTTCATTTTCATCCTCCGGAAGGTCGAAAGCGCGATAGGTATTTCCGTCTGCCCCATAATATAAAGGTGCTCCCGTTGCTGGATCCACTCCGGCATATCTTACCAAATAATGCTCATTGATCTTTGCACCTTCACGGAATAAGATATTAAAGGCATTACCCGGAGTAACATCTTCTCCATCCGGTAACTCAAGAATTTCGTTTTCTAAGAAAACAATGTTACCACCAATGGTCCATTTAAAGTTCTCATTTTGGAAAATATCTCCTTGCAAAGAGATCTCTAACCCTTTGTTTTCAATTTTACCTAAGTTTCCAAAGATGAAACCTACCCCTGACTCATCTGCCTTGGGGATAGAGAACAACAGGTCCTCGGTGGTTCGGACGAAATAATCAGCGACCCCACGTATTCTGCGGTTGAACAAATTAAATTCCATACCAATGTTTTGGGTGGTAGTGGTTTCCCATTTCAATTCCGGGTTTCCTATATTAGAAGGAGTGGTAGCCGATCCTCCGGGGTAGGTTCCAAACGCCACGTTGTCTTGAGCGGCGTATCTGGAAATCCCCTCTCTGTTACCGGTAGTTCCATAAGATACCCTCAGTTTAAGGTCGTTGATCGCGTCTACCTGGAAGAAATCTTCCTTGGCGATGTTCCATCCTAAACTTCCACTGTAAAATAATCCGAAGCGATTGTCCTTACCAAAGTTGGAAGATCCGTCATAACGAACAGAAGCGGAAGCCAAATACTTTTCAGCATAGTCATAATCGGCAAAAGCACCATAAGAGACAAGGGTTAATTTATTTCTTGTGGTTTCTCCAACCGTAACTTGAGCAGCATTAATTTGTGTCGTTAATTCGGCCGAAGGGAAACCGATGCTTCTTACTCGGTATCCGTTGTTCTCGTTGTAATTGTATTCAAAAAGACCAATTACATCCAAGTGATGATTTTCGGCATCAAGATTATAATTTAATCGATTGCTAAAGGTAATATCATAGCGGTACGTTCCTGTATCCAATTTATTTCCCGGGTTAGCCGGATCTCCAATAATAGAATCCAAAATACCGCCAGGTTTTGAATAACTCTCAGTTCTTTCATTGATACCGTTCGCAGCAACACCAAAAGTGTAGCTAAATCCACTGAACAGGCGAACTTCTGCGTTCACTGCACCCAACCAGTTGTTTTGGATAGCAACAGCAGGTTCTGATAAAAGAGCTCCCCGAACGTTAAAGGTAGTATTTGTAGGATTATAGATAGGATTACCATTTTCATCCACAGCAATACTTCCGTCATCATTCAAAACAAATTCTGTTTCGTAGGGGCTGTAATCGTACATAGCACGGAAAGGGTTCTGGGCATTATTTCGATCACGAGGTTCATCACTGGTGGAACGAGAATAACCTACGTTCACACCTAAGGATAACCATTCTTTTGGATCTGAGTTCAGGTTTAGACGAGTGCTTAATCGCTCAAATCCATTCAATTGATCAATGATCCCTGTATTTCTGTCATGGCCTACAGAAAAGAAGTAGTCCATTTTTTCAGAACCACCCGCCATAGAGATGTTATTATTTTGAATGATACCATCCTTAAGCATTAAATCTTGCCAATCTGTTTCGTAATCCAATAAAAATTGACGTTCGGGTGTTCCCGGTGTAGTAGTAACACCCGGAAGGTTCCCTGCAGCAGAAACGCCCAAAGCAAACAATTCTGCTTCATATTGCATTTTTTGCGCCGCATCCATTACCTCAAAATTTGGATTAACTCTTGAAGTTACTCCAAAACGTGAAGTAAAACGAATGGTTGCATCACCGGTACGTTTTCCTTTTTTAGTCGTGATTACCACAACGCCGCTGGCTCCTCTGGAACCATAACGAGCTGTAGTCGAGGCATCCTTAAGAATGGTGATATTTTCGATATCTTCATTTGGGATACTTGCCAAATCCACTTCCTGAATGACCGCTCCATCCACGACATAAAGTGGGGAGGAGGCACCTGCCGTTAGTGAGCCTATCCCTCGAATTCTTACGAAGGCTCCCTGACCGGGTTTTCCATTTGCTGCCGTTACCTGTACCCCGGCAGCCTTACCTTGCAGTAAGTTGTCAATACTGGTCACAGGACTCATTTCGGCAATTTCAGATGCACCAATGGAGACCACTGCGGAGGTTTGTACCGTTTGATTTCTTCTTGAATACCCGGTAATTACAACCGTTTCAAGAGTTGCTCCCGGCGTCAATTGAATGTTTACTGTATTCGTGTTCAGCGTTACTGGAACTTCTTGCGATTCAAAGCCTACATAGCTAATGGCAAGTATTTGCCCTACTTGGGCAGTAATGGAAAAGTTTCCATCAAAATCGGATTGGGTTCCCGAATTGGTTTCCTTAATTATAATATTAGCACCAGGTAGGGGAATGCCTTGGTCATCTTTTACTGTTCCATTGATAGATTTTTCTTGTGAAAAACCGAACTGAACCAGCATCATTAAGAGACACGATAAGTAAAAAGGTAATTTGTGTTTCATATTAGAAATTTTTAAGTAGTTCAAAGTTGGAAATAAAAAACTAGAAATACAATTATTGTAATTCTTTTTATATATAACGAAGCGTAAATATTTATAGGGGTTAACTAAAATGAAGCAGATAAAATAATATGAATTTTTACGTTCGATAAATTAACATCTTGATTTCGAGTAATTCCATTGGCGATATTTAATCTTAGCACTCCGGAACGTGTATTTACTCC
>JAHEMZ010000061.1 GCA_024643385.1 Flavobacteriaceae bacterium
GAAAGGATTTTTGAGGAGTAATTCATTCGCTGCAAAGATAGGAAGACAACCACATATTTTAAAGAAAAGGTTGTAATACCCTCAGCATCGTTTGCAATTTATTTTCAGTCTCCAGCCATTCTGATTTAGGAACCGACCCTTGTGTTATTCCTCCTCCTACAAATATATGTGCCTGATCACCCTCTAATTTCATACAACGAAGATTCACGTATAGACGAGTGCTCTTTTGAGGCTCATTCAAGAATCCTAAAAATCCTGTGTAGAATTCACGATCATAGCCCTCATGTTTGGTGATAAATTGTTGGGCCATGGATCTGGGTGTACCACATATGGCAGGCGTTGGATGTAGCGAATTGGCAATGGAATACAAAGATCCTTTACCTTTTTTGATAAAACCACTGATATCTGTTCTCAAATGTACAAGCGAACCTGCTTTATGGTTGGTTGTTTTAGAAATTTTGATCACCGACAATACGTTTTGTAATTTGTTGGAAATGTCATCTACCACCAATTGTTGTTCTTCGCGCTCCTTATCAGTCCATTCGACCCTTCCAAAATCATCCGGAATTTTGGTTCCGGCTAGGGCCATCGTCTTAAAACATTCACCGTCAGATTCCAACAACAATTCAGGAGTCGCACCACACCATAAGCCGGTTTTTGGATGGTACCAAATATATCGAAACGCCGAAGGGTAAAGATCGAACAATCTAAAAAGCAATTTTTCGATCGTTACGTCTTTGAGCGATACGGTTCGCTTTCGGGTGGTCACAATTTTATGAACCTTTTTAGAGACTATCCATTCCCCTGCCTTTTTCACCAAGTCCTCATAAAACTTCTGTTCATCCAAGTTTGGTGCTGACAAAATACGAGACAAGCGTTCAGCACTGGGTTCAAAGGCTATGGTTATTTCCTCGGAAACACTTTTCGGAATGACAAAACTCTCCTTGTCTGAATGAAAAGGTTGAAAAATAAAACGAGATCCTTCTTCCTCTTCAAACGTGTACGATTTTTTGTCTTTTTGAAACAAACCGGTAATCTCCTTATCATCCGGAAAGGCATACAACACAAAAGGTTTTTCCGCCTTATATTGCTGACTAACTTTTTCAAATAGTTGAATTGGAAGCATGATTACTGATTCAGGGTTAGCGTAGTTAATTTTATAAAGGAAATTAGTTCATTCTCTTCATTTTTAATATCAATATGCCATAATTGTGTGGTTCTTCCATTATGCACTAATCGCCCATGTGCATATACGAATCCTTCGCGTATGCTTTTCACATGGTTGGCACTGATCTCTATTCCTCGAACCTGTATATCCGTCGATCCTAAAAATAGATACGCAGCCGCACTTCCTACGCTTTCAGCAAGGGCAACGGTGGCTCCACCATGCAATACCCCGTCAGGTTGATGGACTCTTGAATTGACAGGCATTCTGGCTGTAATCGTCATTTCGCCTACATCGACAAATTCAATATTCAAGGTCTCCATGAGCGTGTTTTCACACATCTGAGCGCACAATTTTAGGATTTCCTCTTTACTTTTTTTCATGGTGACCTAATTCCTTTATAAAGGTAATCATTCCTACAAAATTATTTTGATCATAACGATTACTCAAAGAAGCAAATATAATAAAATGTGCATTTCATCGAATAATTATGTTCCTTTATCTGTTTTTAAATTTATATTCACTACTATTGTAAGGTTATTCTTAACCCCACCTCTATGAAACGTCTTCTACTAACTGCCTATCTGTTTTTACTGGGTGTTGCTTTATTTGCACAAATCCCTCAAACGGAAATTACCGCTCTTACCGATCTTTATAACCAAACGAACGGTGATCATTGGAATCAATCTTGGGATATGAACAAAGATTTGACCTCTTGGAATGGAATTACGATTGAGGATGGTCATGTCTCGGAAATAAGAATGTTATTCAATAATTTGGATGGTTCCTTGCCTGCCTCTTTATCCGATCTAACGGAACTTAAAGTATTGGAGCTTTCTTTTAATAATCTCTCCGGAAATCTTCCGGCTTCATTAGGAAGTTTATCTAAATTAGAAGTTTTAGCGCTTAACGGAAATTCTTTGGAAGGAAATATTCCTGACACGTTCAGTGAACTTGCCGAATTAAAACAACTACATTTAAGCAGTAATCAATTATCCGGAAATGTCCCTTTCCTGATCAATAAATTAGAGAATCTTATTGTTTTCAATGTTTTTCAAAATCAACTCACCGGCGATATTCCATTAGAGCTTTCTCGGAGCAGAAATTTAAAAGAATTTATTATTGCCGAAAACAACTTCAATCCATCGTCCGAAGTTTCCAAGGTACTTCTTGGAAATTCTGCTCAAGTGGATTTGAACGATAAAAGTATGTTTGTTTCAGGCAAACAAGTTATTGCCCTGGAATTGGAAGATCAAAACTAAACTACCTACCCAATCAAGTCATCTAAACCTTTCCTGCCGGAAGGGTTTTTTTATGAAATTATAAACCGAAAACGATATAGTTTTCAAAGTATGAAAAATCTACCCGCTATTTGCCTACTGTTTTATATATTTAGCATTATTTAAGCAACTCAAAGACTATATGCCAAACCAAAGCAGGGTAATTATTGAATCCATTTATCCACAAATAGAGGGTGGATTGCACCCCATAAGTTGTATACAAAACGAAATTATTTCGGTAGAAGCCGATATCCTGTCGGACGGCCATGATGTGATGGCTGCTAATTTGTGCTTTAAACACGAAAAGGAGAGCGTCTGGCGACAAGTGCGAATGACGCCCATAGTGAATGATCGATGGATGGCAACGATGCAATTGGAAAAACAAGGTTTCTACGAATACAAAATTGAAGGGTGGATCGATTATGCTCTTAATTGGCAACACGGTATTGAGCGAAAGATAGAAGATGGCCAGAAAGTAACCTCCGAATTGTTGGAAGGGATAGAATACATCGATGCTATATTCAGTAAATGTACTGAAGAGGAGAGAGTATATCTGGAACGCTTGAAAGAATATTTCCATCAGGCGGATCAATACGAAAAAGCAATAAAAGAAGCCGTTTCACATCGTCTTCATCATATCTTCTCACAATTTCCGGAGAAATTTTTAGTCAATGAAAGTGCTCCATTAAAAGCCTATTGTGACCGAGAGAAGGCCAGATTCAGTACTTGGTACGAGTTCTTTCCGCGTTCGGCTTCACAAACCCCTGGACAACACGGAACTTTTAAAGATTGTGAACTGTTGTTACCTCGTGTGGCCAAAATGGGATTTGACGTCCTCTACTTCCCTCCCGTTCATCCGATTGGAGAAGTAAATCGGAAAGGAAAAAATAATACCACAACAGCCCAAGAGGGAGACGTAGGATCTTGCTGGGGAATAGGTTCCCAATACGGGGGACACAAAGAGTTACACCCACAGTTAGGTTCGGTTGAGGATTTTAAATCCTTAGTTCAAAAAGCCAAGGAATTAGGAATTGAAATAGCGATGGACTTTGCCCTTCAAGCGGCACCCGATCACCCTTGGGTAAAGCAACATCCCAAATGGTTCAAATGGCGCCCCGACGGTACAGTACAATATGCGGAGAACCCACCTAAAAAATACCAAGACATCCTTCCTATTTATTTTGAAAGTGAAGACTGGAAAAATCTATGGGACGAGATGCTGTCTACAGCCCTATATTGGGTAGAAGAATGCGACATTCAAGTTTTCCGTGTAGACAACCCGCATACCAAACCTTTCTATTTCTGGGGGTGGCTGATCGCTGAAATAAAGAAGAAACATCCCAATGTGCTTTTTCTTTCAGAAGCTTTTACCCGGCCGAAAATAATGCACCAACTGGCCAAACAAGGGTTTACACAATCGTATACCTACTTTACCTGGCGCAATGATAAACAAGAGCTTATGGAATATGTGAATGAGCTCACACAGACTGATCAACGTTATTTTTTCAGACCTAATTTCTGGCCCAACACTCCTGATATCAATCCATGGGCGCTTCAAGGCAATATGGAATCGGTTTACCTTCAGAAATACTTTTTAGCGGCGACCCTATCCTCGAATACCGGAATATACGGTCCTGTTTTCGAGTATATGCAAGGCGCTGCCCTTCCCGGTAAGGAAGAATATTTAGATTCGGAAAAATTTCAAATTCGTCACTGGGATTGGAATATAGAGAACAAACTAACAACCCTGATCACTAAGATCAATCAATTCAGAAGAGAAAATAAAGCACTGCAACAAACCAATAACATCAAATTTCTGAACATCGAGAATGATAAGCTCCTAGGGTATTATAAATATGATCAACATCGGGAAAATGAAGTGATCTGTGTCGTAAGCCTTGATCCCTATTATTCCCAAAAAGGAATGATCCAATTGCCATTAGCAGAATTAGGCATTCCTCAAGGACATCAGTTAAAGGTTCAGGACTTGATCACCAATAGCAGTTATATCTGGAACAAAGAATGGAATTATATCGAGTTGCACCCGGTGCTTCCCTTCCATCTATTCAAAATTCATAAGTAATGGCAAAACTGGATACCTCGAAAATGAAATCTCCATCTAACTTTTCCACTACATGGGAACAGTTGATGGACGACCCCGGTTTTATGAAAATGTTCCTTTCAGAAGTACTGGAGGATTATATTATTAAACAACGATGGTACGGCGGAAAGTCGAGTAAATTGAAGTATGTAGAGCTCACTGAATATTTCCGTATCCAAAAAAACGAGGAAGTATATTACGGCCTTATTTTGGAAGTTAATTTTGTGGAAGCTTTTTACCAACATTATTTCCTTCCGATCGCCTTTGTCACCGACGAGAACTTTGCCAAAGAAGAACGTATCCTAAAAGTGACCATCAATGGGGTGGATGGATACATCATTGATGCCATCAATCTAGAGGCATTTCGAAAGTTAGTATTCGAACGTATTCTGAATGCCGAACCCTATGATACTTCCCGGGTACAATACCATAAGGGAGATAGTTTAAAGGAAACGGAATACAAATCTTCAAGGTTCATGGGGATGGAACAAAGCAATACGTCCATCATCATCAACGATGCTTGTGTGATCAAATTCTTCCGGAGAATATATACCACCAAAAATCCGGATTACGAAATGTCGCGTTTCCTATCCGATAAAAAAGGCTTTAAAAATACACCCGCTTATTTGGGTAGTATTAATATCAAAGACAGCGAAAATATAATTACCACAATAGCCTTGATGCAAGAAATGGTTCCCAATGAAGGGGATGCCTGGGAATACATGCTGAAAAAATTGGATCGGGTATTTTTAAATTTAAAGGACAAACACATCAATGTGAATCATTTGCCTGATGTGCCCATGTTCCAGCGACTGAAGATTCATGAGGTTGCCCCTGAAATAATAGATTGGGCGGGATTAAGCGTCTTTCAGAACCTGAAACAACTTGGGGTTCGAACGGCGGAAATGCACATCGCCTTGGGGTCGGAATTTGAGGAAACCGCTTTTACCCCGGAACGCTTTAATGGAGATTATGAAGTATGGTTGAAGAACCGCTTACTGTATCAATTTCAAAATCGATTAAATACGGTTGAAAATAATCTGCATAAACTGGAAGGGCTGACCCTAAAATTAGCACAGCAATTTTTAGAACATAAAAATGAGATCCGGAAGCGATTTCTCGATTTCGATTGGACCAAACTGAAAGGAGAGCGACTCCGGGTACATGGAGATTATCATCTGGGGCAGATTCTGGTAAAAAATGGCGATTTCTATATTTTGGATTTTGAAGGAGAACCGGAAAGTACGATCCGCGATCGAAAGGTAAAACAACCTCCTTTAAAGGATGTGGCAGGATTATTCCGATCGTTCCATTATGCTATTTATGCCACGATCTTTAATAATGGCGACAAGTATCCCCAATCGGAAGAAGAACTTTTCCATGCCGGCGAACTCCTCTATCGTTACTTTATCGGTGTATTTTTGGAAACGTATACCGAAAAAATACAAAACGCCAATATCAATATTGGCTATAGCCAAGAACGAATTTATGTGCTTAAATATTCCATGTTGGAAAAAGCAGTCTATGAATTGGGCTATGAAATGAACGCAAGACCCCTATGGGCAGTAATTCCATTAGAAGGAATTGCATCTATTATGAAACTCGACTAAGCCAACCTTATGAATAACGTTATCGCACATAGCCTTTTTACCGATTTTGACATCAATCTCTTTAAAGCGGGAAAACATTTTCGACTCTATAATAAATTAGGAGCGCATTTAATGGAAGTCAATGGGCAAATGGGCGTTTATTTTGCTGTTTGGGCGCCTTCTGCCAAAGCAGTATCCGTAATCGGTGATTTTAATTACTGGATCGAAGGCGAACACCCGCTCAATGTGCGTTGGGATGGTTCCGGAATATGGGAAGGATTTATTTCCGGGGTTCAAAAAGGAGCAAAATATAAGTACAAGATACATTCGCATCACAACGATATAAAAACTGAAAAAGCCGATCCTTTTGCCTTGAAATGTGAACATCCGCCCATGACCGCCTCTATTGTCTGGGATCTGGAACACACATGGAAGGACGCGGCTTGGATGGAAAAACGGAAAGTGAAAAACCAGCTCGACCAGCCCTTTTCTGTTTATGAAGTACATCTGGGTTCCTGGATGTTCAATGCGAAGGAAAACAGACCTCTTACCTACATTGAACTAGCGAAAGAATTAACGACCTATGTGAAAAAGATGAACTTTACGCATGTAGAGTTCATGCCTATCATGGAGTATCCTTATGACCCCTCATGGGGCTATCAGTTAACCGGTTACTTCGCGCCTACTTCGCGCTTTGGGAAGCCACAGGATTTTATGCTGCTGGTGGAAGAATTGCATAAAAACGACATTGGCGTATTACTGGACTGGGTGCCTTCACACTTTCCGGAAGATGCCCACGGACTAGGATTCTTTGATGGAACACATCTGTATGAGCATCCTGATCGCAAGAAAGGATATCATCCCGATTGGAAAAGCCTTATTTTCAACTACGGAAGGAATGAGGTTCGAGCCTTCTTGATCAGCAATGCGCTCTTTTGGTTGGAT
Organism: Flavobacteriaceae bacterium; assembly: GCA_024643385.1. Taxonomy (GTDB): domain Bacteria; phylum Bacteroidota; class Bacteroidia; order Flavobacteriales; family Flavobacteriaceae; genus JAHEMZ01. The sequence continues at coordinate 7,081 of JAHEMZ010000061.1, forward strand.
TATTACCATGCCGATGGGTTACGGGTAGATGCCGTGGCCTCAATGCTGTATTTGGATTATTCCCGTGAAGAAGGTGGTTGGGATCCTAATGAGTTTGGGGGTAGAGAAAACCTCGATGCGATCTCTTTTCTGAAGGAACTCAACGAAGAAGTATATGCCAGCTTTGAAGGGGTACAGACCATTGCTGAAGAATCTACCTCCTTTCCGATGGTTTCAAGACCTACTTTTCTAGGCGGTTTAGGTTTTGGCATGAAGTGGATGATGGGATGGATGCACGATACATTGGAATATTTTAAAAAGGAACCTGTTTACCGCAAACATCACCAAAACGATCTCACTTTTAGTATGACCTATGCCTTTACGGAAAACTTTATGCTTCCCTTGAGTCATGATGAAGTGGTCTATGGTAAAAAATCGCTTCTGTATCGTATGCCGGGAGACGAATGGCAACGGTTTGCAAACCTGCGATTGCTTTTTAGCTATATGTTCACACATCCGGGGGGTAAATTACTTTTTATGGGCGGTGAGTTCGGACAAGGAGAAGAATGGAATTTCCAACAGAGTTTGGATTGGCATGTATTGGAATTTGAACCACACAAAGGAGTACAGAAATTGGTCTCCGACCTGAACGCCATGTATCAGAAAGAGCCGGCTTTATACGAAAAACAATTCTCTTCTGAAGGATTTGAATGGATCGATTACAACGACGCTGAAAACTCGGTCTTATCTTATATTCGCAAAGGTCATCAGGAGAAGGATAACGTGATTATCATCTGTAATATGACGCCCGTGCCCCGTGAAATGTACCGCATAGGATTGCCATTGAAAGGAAAATATAAGCTCATTTTCAACAGTGACGAAGCACAGTATGCGGGAAGTGATTTTTCGGTTAAAAAGCAATATACGTCCGAATCCAAAGAATGGCAATTTCGAAAAGATTCGATGGTATTGGACCTCCCCCCTTTGAGTATGATGGCTTTTAAAAGAGTGAATTCCAAGGAAAAAAGTTAACGAAATCGATTTCGATTGTTGATTACTTTTCCGAAATAATTCATTTGAATAGCTTTGCTTTCCATGGAAAACATTTGATTTGTAGTTACCGCTAAATTGAAGCAAGAAATATGATTGTAAATACTGAATTAGAGCATAAGGGAAATCAATTCCCACAGCATATAATATCCTTCCAAAAAGAAAAAGATAAATTCCTCATCACCGGACAAAATGAAGTTCAACTGCAGATCACAGTGGTTCGGGACAGTGTTTTGCGTTTTCGCTATGCCACTGATGGCAGTTTTCCTAAAGATTTTAGTTATGCGATCGATGCAGATGCCGTTCGAGGATACAATCAATTAGAATACAGTGAGGAAGAAGACCGCTATATTATAAAAACCTCGAAATTGGCATTGCATATCACCAAAGCGAATATGCATAAGACCATTTATGATTTGGAAGGAAATATCATCAATCAGGATGAAATTGGTTTCCACTGGGAATATAGCTACGAACACGGTAGTGATATCGTAAAAATGAGCAAGTTTGAACAAAAACTGGAATGCTATTACGGTCTGGGAGATAAGCCCACCCACTTTAATTTAAAAGGAAAGCGCTTCGAGAATTGGGTCACCGATGAGTATGCCTTCGGAAAAGACCGAGATCCCTTATACAAGGCAGTCCCTTTCTATATCGGTCTGCACGATAATATCTCCTACGGAATTTTCTTCGACAATACCTTTAGAACCTTTTTCGACTTTGGGCACGAAAGAAGAAATGTAACCAGTTTTTGGGCACAGGGAGGAGAAATGAATTATTATTTCTTTTATGGCCCTGAAATGAACGAAGTAATTACCAGTTATACCGATCTAACCGGAAAACCCGAATTACCCCCTTTATGGGCACTGGGTTTTCATCAAAGTAAATGGAGCTACTACCCGGAAAGCAATGTTCGTGAAGTAACCCAAAAATTTCGAGACCTTAAGATACCCTGCGACGCTATCTATTTGGATATTGATTATATGGAAGGCTGGCGATGTTTTACTTGGAATAAAGACTATTTCCCGGACCCTAAAGGAATGGTAAGTGATCTTGCCGAACAAGGTTTTAAAACAGTAGCCATCATTGATCCCGGAATCAAGATCGATAAAAATTATTCGGTATATCAGGAGGCCTTGGAAAATGATTATTTCTGTAAGCGTGCCGATGGTCCGCTAATGCGTGGAAAAGTATGGCCCGGGGAATGTAATTTCCCCGACTTCACTAACCCAAAGGTAAGGAAATGGTGGAGTGGTCTCTACAAAGAACTAATTCAAGAGATCGGCGTTGCCGGTGTTTGGAACGATATGAACGAACCTGCTGTCATGGAAGTTCCTACCAAAACCTTCCCATTGGATGTACGACACGATTACGACGGCAATCCTTGCAGCCATAGTAAAGCCCATAATGTCTACGGAATGCAAATGGCCAAAGCAACCTACAAAGGCGTAAAACAGTTTGTATTTCCAAAAAGACCTTTTATTATCACCAGAGCTGCGTATTCAGGAACGCAGCGTTACAGTTCCTCTTGGACGGGTGATAACGTTGCCAGCTGGGAACATCTTTGGATCGCAAATCAGCAGATACAGCGTATGGCCGTGAGCGGCATGTCATTTATCGGTACCGACATTGGTGGTTTTGCTGAACAGCCTACCGGAGAGTTATTCCTTCGTTGGATACAGCTGGGTATTTTTCACCCATTCTGTCGGGTACATTCTTCCGGAGACCACGGGGATCAAGAACCTTGGTCGTTTGATAAGGATGTGACCAATATCACGCGCAAATTCATTGAGTTGCGTTACAAGTTGCTCCCTTATATCTACAGCACCTTCCGACAGTACGTCACCGAAGGAACTCCCATGATAAAACCATTGGTACTATTTGATCAGGAAGATCATCAGACCTACTATCGCACGGATGAATTCCTTTTTGGGGATCACATCTTGGTTTGTCCGATATTAGAGCCCAACGCTCGTGGAAGACGCATGTATATGCCTAAAGGTCGTTGGTATAACTATTGGACACATGAATTGGTGGAAGGTGGAAAAGAACAATGGGTGGATGCCGATATCGACAGTATTCCCATGTTCATTAAAGAAGGTGGGATCATTCCAAAATACCCTGTACAACAATATGTGGGTGAAAAAGAATTTGACGAAGTAGAATTGGAGGTATACTATAAGGAAGGAAAAGAAGAGTCGATCCTCTATGAAGATGCCCATGACGGATACGATTACCGTAAAGGACGTTTCAGCTTTCGCACGTTTAAACTAAACGGAAAACCAAAAGAGTTGATCATTCAACAGCACAAAGAAGGAAAATATGTAACTCCTTATTCAAAATTTAAAATGGATTTGAAGCGGTTACCTTTTACCATAAAAGCGATTGAAGTCGACAATCAGGCAACTCCCTTGTCTCAATTAAAAGTAAATGGAAATACGTCGTTGGTGGTGGATAAGAATTTCAGCCAATTACATATTATCGGCAAATAATTAATATTACTTGATGATCAAGTTTTTATAATCAATGGTCAAATAAATGGCTCCTTTTTTGGGGCCATTTTCTTTCATCTCTTTTCGATCGATCGATGTATCTTTCCCCATAAAATTGAATGGAAGACTTACTTTTTCCACCTCAAATTGCACATTCACCTTATCCGGTAGCAAGTTATTATTTTTTAGAAAATCGAAGGCGACCATATAGACCCCTTCCCTTTTTGTACTTATTTCAAAAGCTTGAATTCGTTTATGGGTGCGGTCCAGAAATAACTTGGCTATGGAGTAATCGGATTCATTATTTGTTGGAATGACGTTCACGACCTTATACGATCTTCCATTCAGCATTTCCTCGCCCCTATCTACCGTAAAGAAGGGTTCGCTAAAAAGTTGCGCTAAAGAGAAATCCAGCCC
>JAHEMZ010000113.1 GCA_024643385.1 Flavobacteriaceae bacterium
TCCAATTTATTGTCAGTTAGCAGATCTTCTTTTGTTTTGGCGTTTATAATCGATTTTCCGTTTATGGGATTAGCATCTTTCTTTGACTCTAACATATTAATTAAATCGTTGTTCCAAAAATCATATTGAATATCGCGCATTATACCAAGTTCATCAAAGTAGGGTAAGACATTTTGTTCGTGATATCTGTAAAACATCTGTTCCGTTTCTTGAAGTTGGATCACATCCGTACTCCATTGTATAAGAAGCTGTTTTAGTTCCTCACTCTTTAAAATTTCTAAAGTGCCCGATTTTACGATATCATTTTGTATCGGGTCAAAAGTGGTTGGTGTTAATAAATTGGAAAATTTTAAAAAAATACTGTCTCTATTTGCAGATGTTGGCTCAACATAGAATCCCAACAGGTCTCTACAGTTTTTAATCATTCTATTTCGTATGGCTATCTTATCTTCCAGTTGTTCCTTGTTCAGTATATACTCTTTTTGCAGTCGTTTTAAGATGACCTGCTCTGTGTGATCATCTTTTCGTTGTTGATTCCAGTCATTAATTTGAAGCGCAATCAAAATTCCTATCACCACTAATACAATTTCTCCAATAGCATATTTGAGGTATTTCCCGGTTTTGTTTTTTTCCATAAGGTCGTAGCGTATTTTTCGAAAGAATTTGATCATCGCTTATAAGTTGGTTCCTAATACTGGGAATAAACTACTATAGCCAAGTATCCCGTTGCGGACTGACTAAAGATATACTTTTTTTGTTCAATGCTCATTCCCTAAATGGGTGGCCTTTGTTTTGCTTTCTTGCTATTTTCTGTTTGGGTGCTTTACATTCCAAATGCTCATTTAATCTGTAAATTCTTGCCATGGCCCTTTCTGCTTCACTGGATAAAATCGAGTGCCGTTAAATCGATACAGGCCTTGTCCCGTCCCCCACCAGATATTGCCCGAGCGGTCTTGGTACATACTTTGCACACAACAGGTAAAACCATCTTCAGGGGTATACACCTTAAAAGCTTGGCTATTAGGTAGGGGAAGAGAAGGGTCAAATCGAGTAGTTGAACCTCGAGCTGTGATCCAAATTATTCCGGACTCTTCGATAAGGATTCCCCAAAACTCGGTTCCTCCTAGGCCGTCTTCAGGCGTATAATCTGTAAAAGTTTTCCCATCGAATTTGCAAATTCCGTTTTTCATGGTAAACCACAGATTCCCTTCTTTGTCTTGTGTTATGCCCCCTGCATAGTTCTCGCCCAAGCCTTCTTTTACTTGAAAAGGTACGATCTCTTTCCCATCATAGCGAAAGACTCCTTTATCTGACGATGCAATCCAAATGTTTCCGCTATTGTCTTGCATCATGTCCGCCACATTGATGGGGGGTAACAACGGAAATAGGGAAAAGCAAGGCAATCCTTTCTTATCGGCAATCGGATCGTATTGGTATACCCCACCATGCGTACCTACCCAGATTTTTCCCGATGGGTCCACAAGGATACTTTTTCTACTGATCTGGATATCCTCCAACCCCTCTTTTTGCGCATAGCTCTTAAATTCCTCCCCATCAAATTTATACACCCCTTGGTCCGTTCCGAACCATAGATTGCCCTTTTTGTCTTCATTGATGGCGAACACACTTTTCGAATGAAAACCTTCCGGATGGGAATAGTAGGTGAGGGAATTCACGTCGTATTTCACCACGCCTTCCCCGATGGTTCCAAACCATAGATTCCCTTTCGAATCCTGAAAAATGCTTCGAATATATTGACTCACTAGGGTGGAGTCATAATCAGGAGCAAAGGTGACCGACTGAAAGTTTTTTACCACTCTTGGACTTGATATTTGCGTAATTGTAGGTTCCTTGTAGCTTTTTTTTGCGGGTCCCTGACAGGAAGTGAAAGCGATCAGTACACAAAAAAGGAGTATTCTATAGAATGTCATATGTTAAATATTGAATTCTCAAATCTTTTTATTTCCCGATACAATTATATTGAACACTGTTCATTCTTAATTATTCTTACTATTCTAATCACTATAGAATTTTATCTTGGGTTATGTCTTCCAATTGTGCAATGAGAGCATCCAACTGCTGTATCGCAGTAGTAATGTCGGTAAGTTTACCTGTTTCGTTCCCCATTAAATAGCGTAAATCTTCCTTTAGACTTTCATCTTTTCGTAAATCATTGACAACAGAGATCGCATTGGCAGCGTCAAGATCAATTTCACAAGACGCGGGTAACGACGTTTGATACCCGTTTCGGGTTTTGTAATAGATATCCCCGCATTTCGATCGTATTTCTGACTGAATGGCATCCGGCATTTTTCCTCTAATATTCTCCCTGTATCTATTAGCAAGTTTAAATGTACCCCCTTCCATCCAATCGGTCTCATAATACCGCATTAAGGCAGTTTTCAAAGCGTCATTTCGAAGGAGATTGATCTGGCCCGAGGCAATTAATTCCCTATAAGTTGAGGATGCAGGATTCGGGTCTTGTAATTGACTCGACTGATAAATGTCAATAAGGTTGTCAACAGGATTGGTATGAGCATCGGGCGCATTTTCAAAAACTTTAATCGCTCTCTTGGCATGGATCATTACTTGCTTTGAATAGTTTATCGTAGCCTCAAGAATTTCTTTTTCTTCCCTTACATCCTCTAATAAACGTTTATAGTACTGAAATTCTAAGTGTTCGTTCAGGCGATTTTGATTCCAGTTGTTGATTTGTAAGGCAATTAAAATCCCAATCACAACAAGAACAATTTCTCCAAGAGCATATTTAAAATATTTCCCGGTTTTATTTTTTTCCATAAGGTCGTAGCGGATTTTTCGAAAGAATTTGATCATTGTATAATGGTTGGTCCCCAGCACTCGGGATGAAGTACAATTGTTTGTGTATTATTTGTTCTACCTGGAATCCGGATGTTTTTCAGACGTT
>JAHEMZ010000062.1 GCA_024643385.1 Flavobacteriaceae bacterium
AAAGAGAAAAGAAGCCGCCAATGAATTAGGCATCAGTGAACGAACCCTTTACCGAAAAATTAAACAATATAATTTGTAGATTGCGCTATGCAAAAAGGTAAATTCTTTTATTCGCTATTTATATTGTTCACGGTTGCTTTAATGGCCGGTTGCGGCGCTTATTCATTTACCGGAGCTGACATTGACTATACAACAACCAAGAGCTTTCAGGTTAATAATTTTGCAAATAATGCGCCCATTGTTGAACCCAAAGTAGCGCGAAATTTTTCATTGGAATTACAGGATATTCTATTGAATCAAACCAATTTGGATTTGGTAAATGCCAATGGAGATCTAGTGTATGAAGGAGAAATTGTGCAATATTACGTCTCCCCCATCACGGCGACATCCCAAAACACTGCCGCACAAAACCGACTAACGATTGCAGTAAATGTGCGCTTTTCCAATACCAAGGCTCCACAAAAGGATTTTGAACAACGCTTTTCATTTTATTACGATTATGGAGGAAGTTCGCAATTAATAGGATCTCAATTAGACTCAGCACTCGAGGTGATTTTTGAAAGAATTACTCAAGATATATTCAACAAATCTCTGGCCAATTGGTAATATGAATACGCGAAAATACACTTCATTTTTGGCGCGCCCTCAGGATCTCTCTTCAGAGGATGTTAAGGAGCTCAATGCCATCCTTGAAGCTTATCCCTATTTTCAAAGTGCGCGTGCCTTACAATTAAAAGGCCTTAAAATTCAAAATAGTTTTTTGTACAATGACGCCTTAAAAACAACAGCTGCTTATACTACAGATAGAGATGTATTATTTGATTACATTACTTCTGAAGTGTTTATACAGGATGAAATTTCTGAAATGATCCTTCAAAATATTGAGGCAATCAAGGAAATAACTGTACTCTCTGAAGATGTAACGGAATCGGTAAGTCTTGAAATTGATAAACAATTAAAGGTTGAGATGAAAAAGGCGGAAGCCATTCTCAATCCGGATCTATTTGAAAGGAAGCAAGCCTACAAGGAAGAAGTACTGAAGGATGAGCCTTTAGTGGATGAAAAAGTAACGCTTCCATCAGATACTCATAGACCACTTAATTTTACTAAAAACGAGACCCACTCTTTTAGCGAATGGCTTAAACTTACCCAAGCTCAGCCCATTGACAGACAAAGCGAAATTACAAAGGAAAATGAAGATAATGTCGCAGGTCCAATAGCTCGAAAGTTTCATTTAATCGAAAAATTTATTCAGGACCAGCCAAGACTGAAGCCGAAGGAAAGTGTGGGCCAGAACATAGATCTATCGGAGCCTTACACTCACCCTACTGAGAGTCTAATGACAGAGACTTTGGCCAGAGTATATTTGCAACAAAAAAACTATAAAAAGGCCATTCAAGCATATAAAATTTTAATTTTGAAAAATCCCGAAAAAAGTGGTTTCTTTGCAGACCAAATTCGGGCAATACAAAAAATGATAAAAGAATAACAATGAGTACGTTTTCAATATTTTTAATCCTAATTATTTTCGTCGCCTTCTTATTGGTGATAGTAATCATGGTTCAAAACCCCAAAGGTGGCGGACTTTCATCCTCTTTTGGAGGAGGGGGTACCCAGCAATTAGGGGGTGTTAAAAAAACAACCGATTTCCTTGATAAGAGCACCTGGACCTTATCGGCCATTCTTTTGGCTTTGATATTGTTATCCAACATGTCACTGTTCGAGGGCACAAGCGACAACAATTTTCTACAAGATCAAGTAGAAAATGTAACCTTACCGGACACAACCACTCCTCCGGCAACCGAAAATACAGAGAGCACTCCTCAGGAGTAACGTCTTTTACTTAGTATAAATTGAAAGCCAACACCACGTGTTGGCTTTTTTTATTCCTATACTTTTAAAATCCTACTGACACTTTAATAAAGGCCCTATAATGAACTTCGAATTTATAAATTAGAGGTGCATTTTCAGAAAAATGGACCAAGTACATTTTGAAAGGCCAATTTCTTTTGCGTACTTCGTTTCGAATAAACTCCCCAGTTGTGATGTTTCCGCTGCCACGAGAGCGCCAACTAAATCAAGCATGAACCTTAACAACTTGGAGTTATGAAAAGACCATTCTTTATATTCTTAATCGGGTCCACTTTACTACCCTTTACGGTCTTGGGCCAAATCGTTACTATTCCCGACAACTTTTTCAAACAAAAACTATTAAATCATAGTCCGGTCATCGATACAAATGGCGATAACCAAATTCAATTGAGTGAGGCTATGGTATTTTCAGGCACTTTGGACGTGGCATTTATTGCGGGAGACCCAGGACAGATTACAGATTTAACCGGTATTGAAGCTTTTGGTAATATCGAAACATTAGAAGCTGGTTATAATGCCATTACTCAAATGAATCTTTCCGAAAATACGGAGTTACGCGTTCTTAATGCCTCAGGTAATCTTTATACATCCCTTGATTTTTCAAATAACCCAAACTTAGAATTTATTCAATCTAATTTTGGAAATCTGAGTTCTATACATATTCAGAATAACCCAAACCTGGCCTGGATACATATACAGGGAAATCAATTGACCACAATAGATATAAGTCATAATCCACTCATACAGGGACTAAATCTTGATCATAATCCTATAACTCAAATCGACACCTCATTAAATCCAATGCTACGATACTTCAGATGTAGAGGAACAGAGGTTAGTTCTTTAGACTTTAGTAACAATGGTATTTTAATTTCCGTGGTGTGTCAAGACAACCCTTATCTAACTTATATCAATCTTAAAAACGGAAACAATGCAGGCCTCAATATTAGTGGCACGGGTAACACTTGTGAATTTTACGATTTACCAAATCTAGAAACGGTATGTTTAGACGAGTTAAACTCACCTTTAAGCGATTATATCTCGAATCATGTTGAACATGAAGTGAATTTTACCGAGGAATGTTTATTATCTATTGATAATCAACAAGATGAAATAGTAACAATTTATCCAAATCCGGCGCAGGATATACTAAACATATACTCTAAGAACGTTATTAGAGACATAATTATCGTTAATATCATGGGTGAGACCGTTTATAATAAAGAGGAATTAACATCCCATTTTGAGGTAATTCTAAGTCCCTTTTCAGAAGGTCTTTACCTAATTAAATTGACTGATGAGAATGGAAATGAAGTTTCAACTAAATTTATAAAAACTAATTGAGATGAGGACAATCTTAGCCACCTGTACATTCAGTCTAGTAATCATTGCCAACTATTACGTACCAAATGATGAGTTGATTGGTTTTGATAGTACTAATAGTGATATTCGATTCGGCATTGTCAATTAGATTATCGCTCAATAATAAACATTTAATCGCAAAGGTCGCTCCCCTCCCATTTAACAAATTTCAGTTCAATATTCTCAGTTTTTTGAATTTGCTTCCCCATAAAGTTCATTTGTTTACTATGTTAAAAACCAATGGCCAAATCATAATAAATTAAACCCTTAAAATCCCTTTTATATGAAAAAATATATCGTAATCTTTTTTTTGTTTCCCTTCTGTTTGCTGGGGCAAAATGAATCTAACGATTCAAAATTCAAATTTCAGCACCTGAGTCTTTTCGTAGGAGGGGGTACTGTGGAAGATAGTTTTAACACCAGAAATTTTGGCCTTGAAGCGGGTTTTGGTCTGAACAAACACCTTTTTAAAGCTTCTATGATAAATGCCGGTCCGGCAGTCACATTTTGGGACACGGAGCCCTATGGAAATTTCTTCCAAGTGAACCTATTATATGGAAGGGAGTTCACCATACAATCGTGGCTCCTTGTGGATGCTCACGTGGGTTTGGGTTATTTCAGTTTTGACGCTCAACCAACGAATGGATCTCGGTTTGCTGTGACTGAAGACACTGTTGGTTTTCCCCTAGAGGGAACCTTAAAAGTCCCTCTTTGGAAGTGGTTACGACTCGGATTTCGCGTCCATCATAATTTCAACTCCATCCGGAACGTCAACTCTTTCGGGGGGTTACTGGAATTTAGATTTTAAACAAAAAAATGGGCGTCACTGCCATGACACCCAATTAATTAATAAATAAACCAAAGCGATTGTTTCACCTATTAACATTTCAAATTTATGAGAAAATTTTTTATTACCCTTGCTTTTCTCCCCTTTTTTGCCACTTTACATGCCCAGGACCCGGATGCCATTAGCGTAGATAGTTTACTGGTAAATATTGATCTATCCGGATTAACGACAGAAATACTCTATGACAGAGTGATCCCGCTATCGAGGCTGGAAATATTCAATGACTCCCTCAATATGGCTAGTACCCGCTACTTCGAGCAAGCCTTATTGGAACTTCGAAAAGCCTCGTTAGATCAAAAATTTGCTGACTATAAGCTACTACGAAACCAATACAGCGCAGACTCTTTGATAAATGTCGTTGACATTGGGATACTTAATGCCAGTTACCAAAAACTAAATTACATAGAGACTAATGAAAGTCTTGGGGCATTACGGATTTCCGACAGTTTATTTGAAAAAATTCAAAACAGCGAGCCTATATTTCATGAAAATCACATCTTCCTGGTGGCTCCATTAAAGGAATACGTCATGGGCAGTTCCATCAATTTCAAGTTCAATCCCAATTTTTTATTGCAAGAAACAGCAAATAAAAACTTGGTTTCTTTGACAGCAAATTTTGACACCAATACGGATTACCTCGTTTTTGAGAACAACCATTTTGTCCAAACCCAGATTGAAATTCCTTATGTGGAAGACGGAATTAAAATCTTAACCTTTACGGCTACTTTTCTGGACGGAAGCTCTAAAATTACGCAAGGGATGTTACATCTGAAATTACCCGCTCCTCCTCCAGGATTACTCGTTGACACAGATACCATTTGGGGCACCATTCCATGGCAGGGGTTCAATGAAACCTCAGCGCATGTAGGAAAGTTAATTTACCGCACCTTCTATCATAAAAACAATGGAAATACACAAAAAAAATTAATCAAACCTTTGGTAATAATTGACGGATTTGACCCGGGTGATAGAAGAAAGATCCAAGATAGCGACTCTCCTTTTCCGAATAATAAGCACCGATCCATCGAGGAAATGATGTCTTACATAGATAACAATGACACCATTCCATTGATACCCATCCTTAGGGACTTAGGATATGACGTTGTCATCGTCAATCAAGTAGATCGTTGGGATAATGGCTATTATATTGACGGAGGAGCCGATTACATCGAACGAAACGCACTAACCCATGTAAATCTATATCAGAGATTAAATAACTTATTAATCCAAAATGGAAGCGAGGAAGAATTAGTAATTGTTGGGCCAAGTATGGGTGGCCAAATATCCCGGTATGCCCTGGCGTATATGGAAAAGCATAATATCCCTCACAATACTCGATTATGGGTAAGTATAGACAGCCCACATTTGGGGGCTAATATTTCAATGGGAATACAAGCACTGATTAACCTTGTGAATGACTTAACGGCGAGCGTGGCAGCGCAAGATTTTGTCGACAATCAATTAGGATCAGCAGCGGCACGGCAGCAACTTATCGAACAATATTCCGGAGCAACGAATAATCAATTGCATCAAAATTGGCTTGATGGTAGAACGCAAAGCCAAGGCTTCTCACAAAATAAGGGAAGACCTATTTATATTAATTACTATAACCACCTTTTCAACAATGGTTTACCGGGAAGTAATGGCTATCCACAGAATTTACGGAAAATTGCTGTGGTAAATGGTTCACTTAAATATGAACGCTCATTTTATAATCCATTTGAACCCTTATCAGTTGATTATTCAACTAATCCTGTCGCCGATCAATATGCAGGGCATGGCTTCCAAACCCTTAAAATCAAAGGAAATACTTATATTATTGGTCATACGGTTACTTTGGAATCCTACTCCATGTCCGACTTTGGCCAGTCGAATAAAATTGCATTTTTCAAAAAGAAAAATCCTTTGTGGAATTATTTTGATAGATACGTGACCAATACCAATTCAAGAGGAAACTTAGACAATTCACCGGGAGGATGGTTCCCTGCACAACGAGATTTAGCCGAAAGTGTGATCCTATCAGGACCCTGCGATTTTTGGCTGCTTGGTTGGCCTGGGGGCGGTCAGATATGTATAAATGATTGGCAAATTGACACACTGGAACATGTTAGCTCATTTATACCGGTGGTAAGCGCGTTGGGTTTTGTAAATCCAAATTTCAATTGGAGTCAGTCTTTAAATCGAAACCTGGTCTGTACAGGCGAAATACCTTTTGATTCCTACTTCGGCCCAAAAACTAATGAGCAGCATTCCTCTTTCACACAAGAGAGTTTTTCATGGTTGTTGGAAGAATTGGCAGGAAATCCCCAACCGCCAACTGTATATTATGAAGGAGACAATCTAATGGGACCGGCAGCCATATGCCAAAATGATATTGTGACGTATGAATTCGATAACTGTACTCCAATTCCAGTGAACCAATGGCAAGTTTCCAATGGCTTGCAAATTGTGACTTCCGATGATTTTTCGGTCACTGTACAAAATAATACTTCGTCAACCACGAATGGCTGGATTAAAGCAATTTTTTCCAATCAGGTGGTTGAAAAAAATATATGGTTAGGGAAACCTGAGATGCCAGAATACTTAAATGGACCGGAAGTAGTTGATACGGGAGCCGTCGTAACCTACTCGGGCGGAGTTTCACAAGGAGCCACTTCCTATAAATGGTATTTACCTTACCCTTTTCTCGAACAAAGTCCCTTCGATATCAACAGCCCTTACTGGCAAGTCTATCCAAATGCGGGTAGAAATACACAAGTATTTACCGGTAATGGAGGAATTAATGGATACGTTCAGCTTATGGGTCAAAATAGCTGTGGCTTGGGAGATGCAAAGATAATGTCCGTAGAACATGGTCAAGGGGGATCGGGTCAACAACAAATGCCAGTATTTCCTTATCCCAATACCGCCGATGATTCCTTCCATCTCGACTTTAGCACTTACCCTTCAGGCAACTACTTTATACATATTTTCGATCCCTATTCTAACTTGATTTATGAAGGAAGTTCTGAAAATATAGAAAAAACAATTAGTACTTTAGAAATGAATGAAGGAACTTACTACCTGCATATTTACGTAGATGACGAAGTCCTACAATATCAACTCATAATTAATCACTAATTCAATTTCTCAAACCTATAAAAATGCCAACTTCTGTCAAGTTGGCATTTTTTTGTTCAAAGTATGTCAAATTAAGGCGTGGCATAGTTTCTGACTATTAGCAAGAAGTGAAATTTAAACTAACTTAAATAATAATTCATATGGCTTTAAAAATTCAACCACTTTCAGATCGTGTGGTCGTCGAGCCCCAAGCGGCCGAAACCAAAACCGCTTCAGGACTTTACATTCCCGATTCAGCAAAAGAAAAACCTCAGCAAGGTAAAGTCGTTGCCGTTGGTAAAGGAAAAAAAGATCACGAGATGACCGTTAAAGTTGGGAATACTGTGCTTTATGGCAAATATGCAGGAAACGAACTAAAATTGGATGGGAAAGATTATCTCATCATGCGCGAGGATGATATCCTTGCCATCATTTAAATTTCTATTCACTAAAAATATTCTAAAAAATTAATAGACTATGGCAAAAGATATAAAATTTGATATTGAAGCTCGTGACGCAATAAAACGCGGTGTGGATGCTTTGGCAAATGCAGTAAAGGTTACCTTAGGGCCTAAAGGAAGAAATGTTATTATCAGCAAATCCTTTGGTGCTCCACAAGTAACAAAGGATGGAGTAACTGTAGCAAAAGAGATCGAACTTGCAGATGCCCTGGAGAACATGGGAGCACAAATGGTAAAAGAAGTGGCTTCCAGAACTAATGACCTAGCCGGAGATGGAACTACTACAGCAACGGTCTTAGCGCAAGCTATTGTAAAAGAAGGATTAAAAAACGTTGCTGCCGGTGCGAACCCAATGGACTTGAAAAGAGGTATCGACAAAGCAGTAGAATCAATCGTAAAAGATCTGGAAAAACAGTCGACCAAGGTTGGAAATTCATCTGAAAAGATAAAACAGATCGCATCGATCTCAGCAAATAATGACGATAACATTGGAAGCCTCATTGCCGAAGCCTTTGATAAAGTAGGTAAGGAAGGCGTGATCACGGTGGAAGAAGCAAAAGGAACAGAAACCTATGTCGATGTGGTAGAAGGAATGCAATTTGACCGCGGCTACCTTTCTCCCTATTTTGTAACAGACAGCGAAAAAATGCAGGTAGAACTGGACAATCCAATGATTCTACTTTACGATAAGAAAATAAGTAATATGAAAGATCTTCTTCCCATTCTAGAGCCTGTAGCTCAGCAGGGGAAATCTCTATTAATTATTGCTGAAGATGTAGAAGGCGAAGCACTCGCTACTTTAGTGGTAAATAAATTACGCGGTGCTTTGAAAATAGCCGCTGTAAAGGCGCCCGGATTTGGAGACCGAAGAAAGGCCATGTTGGAGGATATTGCCATTTTAACTGGGGGAACTGTTATCGCAGAAGAACGTGGTTTTACAATAGAAAATGCCGGAATAGATATGCTTGGTACTGCAGAAACTGTTACCATCGATAAAGATAATACCACGATCGTGAATGGAGCCGGAAAGAAGACAGATATTCAAGCTCGTGTGGGGCAGATCAAATCTCAAATTGAAACTACTACCAGCGATTACGATAAAGAAAAATTACAAGAACGCCTGGCAAAGCTTGCAGGAGGTGTGGCAGTTCTTTACGTTGGCGCGGCTAGTGAGGTGGAGATGAAGGAGAAAAAAGATAGAGTCGATGACGCATTGCACGCCACTCGGGCGGCAGTAGAAGAAGGAATTGTAGCAGGTGGAGGTGTCGCCCTGGTAAGAGCGAAAAAAGTATTAGAAAAAATCACTACCGATTCTTTAGATGAAACAACCGGAGTTCAAATCGTTGCGAGAGCAATTGAATCTCCATTGCGCACGATCGTTGAGAATGCCGGAGGCGAAGGCTCAGTTGTGATAAACAAAGTTATGGAAGGCAGTAAGTCTTTTGGATACGATGCCAAAAACGATGTCTATGTAGACATGCTCAAAGCCGGTATCATTGATCCTAAAAAAGTAACGCGTATCGCACTGGAAAATGCTGCATCTGTAGCCGGAATGATACTGACTACAGAATGTGCTTTAGTGGACATAAAAGAAGATACTCCTGCCATGCCAATGGGTGGCGGCGGAATGCCCGGAATGATGTAATTGAACATGAACATAAAGATAAAACCCTCACTCAACAGTGAGGGTTTTCTTTTTGCCATAAAAATAAATACCACCTTTTTTAAGGGTGGTAGCTTTCAGTGTAAGGTTCATTCGAAATGAACTCTTCCCATAAATTACTTCTTTTTTGAAGCTGGTGTTGTCTTTTTTGCAGGAGCTTTAGCAGCCGGTTTCTTTGCAGAAGACTTACCATTTGACTTAGGTGTTGCCATGACTTATCGTATTAAAATGATACCTTAAAATTAGCAGTAAAATACCTTCCATGATCATTTCATTGGCAAAAATTTAACGTAAGAAAAAAACGCCTGAAAATCGAAATTTTACAGACGTTAATAGGAACAAAAGTTTATTAATTCATTAATGTTGTTCTCCATTTTCATGGCTCTTTTTCACTCCTTCATCGCGGTATTTACAACATGGATCTACCGAATTATAAGCTTCATCGGTTGCTTTGATATCGTGCGTATCATGTCCTGCTGCCGCAATATTTTTCTGAATTTCTTCCAGCGAAGTTTTCCCTTCATTATAGATCAAACTTAGACGATGGTCTTCTAAATTCCAAACGGCCGATTTCACTCCCTTGGTCTTAATGGCCGCTTTCTCAATACGCATTTTACACATAAAGCACACCCCATCCACTTCGATGTTAGCTTTAGCGTTCTTATCTTGTGCAAACAGCACTCCTGAAAATAACAGGGTCAGTAATAAAATTGTCTTTTTCATAATTTTATAATTTGTATCGTAGTCCGGTATAGTACATACTTCCAAAAATCGGTCCATAGACAAAAGTAGTATCAAAATTTGGTCCAAATGGATCGTCTGCACTCATAATAGGCTGCGGTTGTTTTACATTTGTGATATTCTCTCCTCCCAAATATACTTCAAAATGGGAGTTGAACACTTTAGTAACCTGAACATTTAAAGTTCCCACGGTGGGAGAGTATTCCGGTAATTGAAACTCGATAGGGTTATTAATTGTTGATGAATAACGCTGCTCTCCCAGCCAATTGTAAGTAGCATCAAACTTCCATTGAGACCCATTTTCATTTAAGGAAGTTTCATAAGAGGTGTTTGCAAATATTCTGTGCCTGGGCGTTAAAGGGCGTTCCAATTGACCCGTGCTATATTCACTCTGCACATCATAATATTTATAAGCAAAACGCCAATCCCAATGTTCCATTACATTATAATCCAACTCTACCTGAAAACTATTGGCATAACTATCCCCCATTAAATTGTAGAAATTGATTTCAGTTGGAGTTTCCCAATCAACTACAACTTGATTGGTAAAATCAGTTCGATAATAATCTACAGTTGCTGTCGCTTTCCTTCCAAAAAGATTGAATCCCTGTAAAAAGGAGAGACCATAATTCCATGCGACCTCCGGGTCAAGTCCATAAATCTTACCTCCGCTATTTATTACATTGATCTGCCTGGAAGTGCCAAACAATTGCATGTTCTCGGCAAAAATATTGGCACTTCTTTTCCCTCTTCCAATCGAAAACCGAAAGGCCGATTTTTCCCAAGGCGTATATTTTACATGCAATCGAGGAGTAAT
>JAHEMZ010000114.1 GCA_024643385.1 Flavobacteriaceae bacterium
ATGGAGGTGGCTCAAAATGGAGACATAGCCAATTGGAAAATTCCGGGGAAGATGGTAAAAGGAATGGGGGGAGCGATGGACTTGGTGGCTTCCGCAGAAAATATCATTGTCGCTATGATGCATACGAATAGAGCCGGGGAATCAAAGATCTTAAAAGAATGCTCCCTTCCGCTCACCGGGGTCGAGTGTGTAAAAAAGATAGTCACCGATCTCGCCGTTCTGGAAATTAGAGATAAGAAGTTTTATCTCCTGGAACGCGCTCCCGGAGTTAGTGTGGATGAAATTATAAAATTTACGGATGGGGAATTAGTGGTAGAAGGGGAAATTCCGGAAATGCAGCTTTAAAAGGAGTCAAATTTAGTATTTAATTTCTTCAAATGTTAAAATAAAATGCATTTCATCGAAAAAATATGTTTTTTATCGTGTTTATTCAATTAATTTTACACTTTAGCAGTCCCAAATTTGATTAATGAGCTTAACCAACTTATAAAATGAAAAGTGTAACCAACTGGATAAAAAACACCATGCAACTATTACGAAGTTTGACTTACGTTGCTAAAAAGGTTTTCTTGTTGATGTAACTTATTAAAAATCCTTTTTCCCCAAATCTGCAACGATTCAGATAAAGGTAGGCCCGTTCTTTGTGAGGTTAGAACGGGCTTTTTTTATTTCGTTATTTTATGATCTTTATTCCGGCAGTTCATGCTAAATCCCCTTAGGAATCGCCTCGATCAATTTTTGGGTATAGAGTTTCGTCGGATTGGCATATATTTCATCGGCATCTCCAATTTCTTCTATTTTACCATTATTCATCACAATAAGTTGATCGGCCATAAATTTCACGACCGCCAGATCGTGTGAGATAAAAATATAGGTAAATCCAAAATCGTTCTTTAGTTCATTTAAGAGATTAAGAACCTGCGCTTGCACCGAAATGTCCAAAGCACTCACCGATTCGTCACAGATTACCAATTTAGGTTCTAAAGCGATGGTGCGCGCGATACCCACACGTTGGCGTTGTCCTCCGGATAGTTCATGAGGATAACGATCGAAGTAGGTCTCATCCAACCCAACCCGGATCAAAAGATCTTTGGTTTTGGATCGTCTTTGAAAATCATTTGTGCCAATGCGGTGTACCTTCATGGGCTCCATAATGGCTTGACCAATGGTAAGTCGAGGGTTTAAAGAGGAATAGGGATCTTGAAAAATGATTTGGATGTCCTTTCGCAGCTGTCGAATTTCTTTTGATTTCAAAAGGGTTATGTCTTTACCACGAAACAAAACTTTACCCCCGGTAGCCTTTTCCAATTGCAGAATAGTTTTCCCTAGGGTAGATTTACCACAACCTGACTCCCCCACAAGACCAACGGTTTCGCCTTCAAAAACAGAGAACGAGACATCATTCACCGCTTTGACCGTCTGTTTTTTTCCGAACAACAGGGGCTTCTGAAAGTAATATTTCTCTAAATTTTGAATCTCCAGAATAGGTGCATTGAGGTATAGTTTTTTATGATGAAAGGCCCTTTCCTGAGGCGTAATTTCCTTGGGGACAAACTTTTTTTCTGCCAAGGAAGCTATGGTAGGCAGTTTATCCAATCGTATATCGAGGGTAGGTCGGGCTGCTAATAATGCCTTCGTGTAAGTAGATTTTGGGTATTTAAAGATCTCGAGGACCATTCCTACTTCCTCTACCTTTCCTTTGTACATCACGACCACTCTTTGCGCTATTTCAGAAACAAGGGCAAGGTCGTGCGAAATAAAAATAAGGCTCATCCCGGTTTCTTTTTGCAGCTCCTTCAACAAGAGCAGAACTTCGCGCTGTACTGTTACGTCCAGCGCAGTAGTGGGTTCATCGGCAATAAGTAATTTTGGTTTACAGGAAATAGCCATCGCGATCATTACCCGCTGCATTTGTCCGCCACTTATTTGATGCGGATAACTGTTATAAATTTCATTGGGGCGCGGTAATTTCACCTTTTCAAAAAGGGAAAGGGTTTCTTTTTTTGCTTCGGAATAAGATAATTTCAGATGAATACGAAGCATTTCAGCTACCTGATCACCACAACTTATGGAAGGATTCAGGGCGCTCATCGGTTCCTGAAAGATCATGGCGATCTCATTTCCCCTAATTTTTTGAAACTCTTTACTACCCAACCTCAGCAGATCTTCGCCTTCAAATAGAATGGTTCCGGTTACTTTCGCAGTTTCCCTCGGAAGGAGCCCCATGATCGCCATGGAAGTAACAGATTTCCCTGAACCGGATTCACCTACAATTCCCAATATTTCATTCTGAGATACAGTAAATGAGACATTTTCAACCACTGCATGGTTCACTTTCTTTCCGAAGGAAATGTTCAGATCATCAATAGTGAGAAGGGGAGTGTTGTTCATCATGGTGAAGATAGCAAACGTGCGATAGCCATTGAAATTTTCTTGTATGAAAGTAACAAATTATTATCTATTCTAAAGATCAAATCCGATATGCACAGGCAAAAAATAGCGATTAAGTATTCATAAGTTTTCATACCAGCAAGATCTCATCCTCTTCAAGCATGACCTCATTTCTGAATCGTAAAAATATCTGGGCGACGGTGATGGTGTCTTTTTCACAATAATGGACAATTCGATCGATATTCTTTTCTTCGTAATACACATCCCTGACCTGACTGCCATCGATATCATCTTTTGGAGAGGGAATACCCAGGACATGTGCCATTAACTTTAAGGAAGTATAGTTCTTATAGTCTCCAAACTTCCAAAGTTCCATGGTATCCAGATGGGGTATTTCCCAGGGTTTCTTTCCGAATAGATTCAGTTTAGCAGGAAGATCAATTCCGTTAATGATCATACGCCTGGCTAAAAAGGGGAAATCAAACTCCTTTCCATTATGGGCACAAAG
>JAHEMZ010000003.1:0-14720 GCA_024643385.1 Flavobacteriaceae bacterium
AAAGATAGTTGTCGTCAAAGAAGGTCGCCCCCCCTTTCAAAACAATTTGTACTTGATACTCATCTTAATCATGGTATTTAATGGAATCATGTTCGTACAATACTTTTCACTGATTCCTGTGTATTACGAAAAGATACACGGACTATCGGAAGATCTCATAGGACTGCTTCTTTTTCTGAACGGCTTTTTGATCGTGATCTTTGAGATGCCCTTGGTAGGTTGGTTAGAGCGCATGAAGATATCCAAGACCATGGCAACTTTTTGGGGCATTGTATTCTTGGCTATCAGTTTTCTAGTACTCAATTTGAGCACATGGGGCGGCATATTGATCATCGGAATGATTTTTATGACCTTAGGTGAAATGGTAGGATCACCCTTTTCAAATTCCTTGGCCATGTCGATGGCTCCTAAAGGAAGAAAGGGAAGTTATATGGGATTGTACAGTATGAGTTTTTCGTTTTCGCATATCATAGGACACAATGGAGGCATGAATCTGGCTGACACATTCGGCTTCAATACTACCTGGTTCGTCTTTTTCGGTATTCTGATCTTCATCGCAATGGTAAGTTTGTGGCTCTACCATCTATTGAAGAAGAATGATGGAATCACAGTATACTAAAGGATGTAAGAACCATCCTTTTTCTAAACCGGCTTCACCTCCTTATTTTCTACTACTTGAGAAAGAACGATCTGCGTCTTGGTCTCACCATAAGTAATCAATTGATCTATAAAAGATTCTAGATGTTTTTGGTTCTTTAAAACAACTTCCATTACGATGTTTTCATTGCCCGTGATCCGATAACAATTTAATACTTCATCGTAGGTCTGTACATGAGAAAGAAATGGTTTCAACTTTCCCATAAATGCACGAAGTGTGATAATCGCATTCAATTGATAACCACACTCAAAAGGAGAGACCACCGTAAAATAACCTTTTATCACACCCGCATCTTCCATCTTCTTAATTCGTTCATTGACCGCCGGAGAACTAATCCCCACTTGCCTCCCTATTTCTGCATTAGACTGACGAGCGTTCGTTTGTAAACACTTGAGTATTCTTCGGTTAAGAGCATCTAGTTTCATTTATGATATATTTTAACGCAAAATATCACAATTTTAAAGCAAAATCAAATATTTACTTTAAAATCGCAATTAATGTCTGCCTAATTGTTGGTAAATTTGGGTCAATTGCTAGAAAAATTAAATTTTGCCATGTACCCCACTGTTCCTAAGCACCTACACTATTCCCCTCTGTATCAGAAGGCTTTAGATATTTTTAGGATATCCAGAAGCATCTCCCACTATTTTGTTGACGATCTATGTTACTTACAAATCAATGGTAAGGAAGATCCCAACATCTATTTTTCAGGAGATATTGTCCAACAATCCAACTCATTGGCTCCGGAAATATTAAAGGCTGAAAGTCAGACCTATTCCGAAGATAAGCATAAATATGCTGCTTCTGTAAACCGATTGACCAATTTGTTGTACAAGAACTGTGAACGTTTGGAGAGCACCCACAGTAATGGAAAAGACTTTATGCCGGTTTTAAGAAGAGAATTGAAGGCTTTCCGCAGATTACAACGCACCTGGATGCTTACGCTGTAGTCTTCCTTTTACATATTTCTTCTATACTGCCCTCCTACTTCAAAAAGTGAAGCTGTTATTTGTCCCAAGGAACAAACTTTGGTGGCTTCCATCAATTGCTCAAACATATTTTTATTCAAAATAGCCGCCTGCTGTACTTTTCGCAGGGCTTCATTTGCCCTATCGGAATAGGTTCTATGCAAGTTTTCCAACGTGGCTATCTGCACTTGTTTCTCTTCTTCCGTAGCGCGAATTACTTCCGCAGGTAAAATAGTAGGCGAGCCTTTACTGCTCAAGAAAGTATTCACTCCTATAATAGGAAACTCTCCTGTATGCTTTAAGGTTTCATAGTACAAACTCTCTTCTTGTATTTTGCTGCGCTGATACATGGTTTCCATTGCCCCTAACACACCACCTCTTTCCGTTAATCGATCAAATTCCAACAATACGGCTTCTTCCACGAGATCGGTCAATTCTTCAATAATAAAAGATCCTTGGATCGGATTCTCATTTTTCGCCAATCCTAACTCTTTGTTTATGATCAACTGAATGGCCATCGCCCGTCGTACGCTCTCTTCCGTGGGCGTCGTAATCGCTTCATCGTAGGCATTAGTGTGCAGTGAATTACAATTGTCGTAGATCGCATACAGAGCTTGCAATGTAGTTCTGATATCGTTGAAATCTATTTCCTGCGCGTGTAAACTTCGACCGGAAGTTTGAATGTGGTATTTCAACATTTGAGCTCTGGGATTCGCCCCATATTTATTTTTAAGCGCCTTGGCCCAAATCTTTCTAGCCACCCGACCAATCACCGCATATTCCGGATCGATCCCATTGCTAAAGAAGAAAGATAAATTAGGCCCGAAATCGTTGATATCCATTCCTCGAGACAAATAGTACTCCACATAGGTGAATCCATTCGCTAAGGTGAACGCCAATTGAGAAATGGGGTTCGCTCCTGCCTCGGCTATATGATAGCCCGAAATAGATACGGAATAAAAATTTCGTACTTTTTTATTGATAAAATAAGCTTGTACGTCACCCATCAATCGCAAAGCAAATTCGGTTGAGAAGATACAGGTATTCTGCGCCTGATCTTCCTTCAGAATATCGGCTTGAACTGTCCCTCTTACCTGTTTTAGTGTTTCCGTTTTAATTTTCTGATACACTTCAGAAGGCAGCACCTGATCTCCGGTGACACCCAGTAACATTAATCCAAGTCCGTTATTACCTTCCGGCAGCGGACCTTGGTATTTCGGACGTACGGTTTTCCTATCCTTATAAATCGTATTAATCTTTTGTTCGATCTCCTGCTCTAATCCATTTTTCGCAATGTATTTCTCGCAATTCTGATCGATGGCCGCGTTCATAAAGAACCCCAACAACATGGGGGCCGGACCATTGATGGTCATACTTACAGAGGTCATGGGATCGCTTAGATCAAACCCGGAATACAATTTCTTTGCATCGTCCAGACAGCAAATAGATACTCCGGCATTTCCTATCTTGCCATAAATGTCAGGGCGATGATCGGGATCATTTCCGTATAAGGTCACACTGTCGAATGCAGTCGACAAGCGCTTCGCAGGTGTTCCTAAACTCACGTAATGAAATCGTCTGTTCGTTCGCTCCGGACCTCCTTCTCCTGCAAACATACGCGTAGGATCTTCTCCCGTTCTTTTAAATGGATACAGACCGGAGGTAAAAGGAAATTCTCCCGGTACGTTTTCCTGTAAGGTCCAGTGAAGGATATCGCCCCAGGCTTGATATTTTGGCAAGGCCACTTTCGGGATCTGAGTGTGCGAAAGCGATTCTGTATGGGTTTTTATATTGATTTCCTTCTCTCTTACTTTAAAGGTGTAGACAGGATCGATATATCGTTTCATTTTCTCCTTCCAGGTAAGGAGGGTTTCCCAATGATACGGGTCCAAATCCATTTTTACCCGGTCGAACTCTGCATTTAGTAATTTGATCAGATCGGCATTTTTATCTGTGATCGCCAAACTTTCAAAAACAACTCCTGTTTTATCCAATTCAGGGATACCTCCGGTGACAGACTCCATCGTTTTATAGATTCCGTATAGTCGTTGAGCTACTTCCTCCTGATCGCCGGCTATTTTGTCGTAGGCTCTGTTGTTCTCTGCTATTTCTGAAAGATATCGCGTACGAGCCGGTGGGATCACAAATATCTTCTCGCTCATTTCGTTCGTTATTTCATAACTACTTTGAAGCGGCGCCCCGGTTTTCTCTACGATCTTATCCATGATGGCCTTGTAGAGCTGATTCATTCCGGGGTCGTTGAATTGAGAAGCGATGGTTCCATACACAGGCAATTCATCTTGTGGCGTATCCCATAGATTGTGGTTACGCATGTATTGTTTCTTCACATCCCTGAGTGCATCCAGCGACCCACGTTTATCAAACTTATTGATCGCCACCAGATCAGCAAAATCCAACATGTCGATCTTCTCCAACTGGGTGGCTGCACCAAATTCAGGAGTCATCACATACAAGGAGGTATCACTATGATCTAAAATTTCGGTATCACTTTGTCCAATTCCCGATGTTTCCAAAATGATTATATCGTAATTAGCTGCCTTTAATACTTCAATGGTTTCGCTTACATACTTTGACAAGGCAAGATTACTTTGTCTCGTGGCTAAACTGCGCATATACACCCTTGGATTGTTGATCGCATTCATTCGAATACGATCTCCTAAAAGAGCGCCCCCTGTTTTTCTTTTGGAAGGATCTACAGAAATAAGTCCTACGGTTTTTTCGGGAAAATCGATTAAAAATCTACGCACCAATTCATCTACCAAGGAAGATTTTCCTGCTCCTCCGGTTCCGGTTATTCCCAATACAGGGATATGTGTCTCTTTATTCTTACCATGAATAGAGTTCAGCGTTTCCTTGGCAATTTCCGGAAAGTTCTCTGCGGAAGAAATAATACGGGCAATGGCTCTGGCATTTTTTGAGGGAAGCAATTCCAATTCTCCATTCAGCTTATCACCAAGTGGGTAATCCGCTTTTTGCACCAGATCGTTGATCATACCTTGCAATCCCATTTCTCTTCCATCGTCCGGAGTGTAAATACGGGTGATCCCATACGCCATCAATTCTTTAATTTCTTCCGGAAGGATCACTCCTCCTCCACCTCCAAAGATCTTAATATGACCCGCGCCTTTTTTCTGCAACAGATCATACATGTATTTAAAATACTCGTTGTGCCCTCCTTGATAGGAAGTCATTGCGATCGCATTGGCATCTTCCTGAATGGCGGTGTTCACCACTTCTTCCACACTTCTGTCGTGCCCAAGATGAATCACTTCCACTCCGGTCGCCTGAATGATACGACGCATGATATTGATGGCCGCATCATGTCCGTCGAACAGGGAAGCCGCCGTGACGATTCGTACTTTATTTTTTGGCTGATAGGGAAGTGCTTGTTGCATTGACAAAATCTATGGATTAAGGTGAGGCAAATTTACGAATTTCACAGTAAAATCAGGGAATTGTTCATTTTTTTACAAATCCCTTTATTATGCATATTTCTCTGGTAAATACTATCTTTGAAGATAACAAAATTGAAAGCCATGTTAAGGAAGGTATTATTTATTTCTATTCTATTTTTTATCACCGGATGCGACGAACTACAAAATGTGGTGAACACGCTACCCAATGAAGGAGGTGTCGGAATAAGCGATGCCATGATCGGCAATGGTTTGCGGGAAGCTTTGGATTACGGAATTGACAGGCAGGTAAAGAAACTAACGCAGAAAGATGGGTTCTATAATAATAGCCTGGTGAAGATCTTGTTGCCGGAAGAATTGCAGAAAGTAGATCAAACCTTGCGGGATATTGGTTTGGGGAATTTGGCCGATGAAGGCTTAAAAGTATTGAACCGGGCGGCGGAGGATGCAGTCAAAACAGCTACTCCTATCTTTGTGAATGCCGTAAAGGAGATCACCTTCACCGATGCTAAGAACATACTGATGGGAGCGGATAATTCTGCTACGAACTACCTGAAAGGAAAAACGCAAACATCCTTGTATTCAGAATTTAATCCGGTAATTCAAAATTCGTTTGGAAAAGTGGGGGCCGATCAAATTTGGAGCAGCATCATTACCAAATATAATGCGATCCCTTTAGTGTCTAAAGTGAATCCTGACCTTACCGATTATGTCACGCAAGAGGCATTAAAGGGCGTTTTTAAAATGATCGCGATTGAAGAAATGAACATTCGCACAAAATATTCATCCCGAACCACCGATTTGCTAAAAAAAGTGTTTGCGCTGCAAGATTAGCGGGACGCTAAAATTGATTGCATCTGCTGCTGAAGATTTGATGCTTCTGAAGCAGCTCTTTCAGCAAAATCAATGCCTTGGGAAGCATAAATAATGCCGCGCGACGAATTGATCAATAATCCTACCCGTTCGTTCATTCCGTACTTGCATACTTCAGATAAACTACCACCTTGCACCCCTACACCCGGGACCAACAAGAAACTATCGGGAATTAACTCACGTATTTCAGAGAGGTATTCAGCCTTGGTGGCTCCTACTACGTACATCAAGTTCTTTGCATTGCGCCAGGTCTTTGAAACTTCGATCACCTTTTTATACAGGTCCTGCCCTTCTATTTGCAAGGTTTGAAAATCAAAAGCGCCTACATTGGAAGTCAGTGCCAATAGAATGGTGTGTTTGTCCTGAAACTCTAGAAATGGCTCCACAGAATCCTTACCCATATAAGGTGCCACCGTGACCGAGTCGAATCCTAGATCCTCAAAGAAGGCCTTCGCATACATCTTGGAAGTATTTCCGATATCCCCGCGTTTAGCATCGGCTATCGTGAAGATCTCAGGATAATTCCCATTCAAATACGAAATGGTCTTTTCCAAGGACTGCCATCCTTTTGTACCGCAGGCTTCATAAAATGCCGTATTGGGTTTATAGGCAACCGCCACTTGGTGAGTAGCATCAATGATCGCCTTGTTAAAAGAAAAGACAGGGTCTTCCTCCTTCAGCAAATGAGGAGGAATTTTTGATACATCGGTATCCAGCCCTATACATAGAAAAGATTTCTTTTGTTCAATTTGCTGTATGAGTTGTTCCGTGTTCATTAAAAAGCTTCTCCTGTCTCCTGTAGTATCTCGGTATTTCTTACCAGGTGTATCTCGTCGATTATTTTTTGAATATCCCCATCCATGATATTTCCCAGGTCGTATAAAGTTAAATTAATGCGATGGTCGGTCACTCTCCCTTGGGGGTAGTTGTAGGTGCGTATCTTGGCACTGCGATCACCGGAAGAGACCATACTTTTACGCTTAGCAGAATCTGCCATCATCTTCTTCGCCAATTCCAATTCATATAAACGAGAGCGCAATACTTTAAGTGCTTTCTCCAAGTTCTTATGGGAAGATTTCTGATCCTGACAGCTCACGATCATTCCGGTGGGCTCATGGTGTAATTTAATGGCGGAATAGGTCGTATTCACCGACTGTCCTCCGGGACCTGTGGAAGTGGTGCGCTCAATACGCACTTCACTCATATCCAATTCCACATCAAATTCTTCTGCCTCCGGAAGCACAATTACCGTAGCCGCACTCGTATGCACTCTGCCTTGGGTTTCCGTTTGTGGTACTCGTTGTACCCGATGTACTCCGGCTTCGTATTTTAGGGTTCCGTAGACATCTTCACCATTGATCTCGAAGATAATTTCCTTAAAACCACCACTGGTACCTTCGTTAAAATCGACCACGCTTACATTCCAACCCCTGCCTTCACAGTATTTGGTGTACATTCGATAAAGATCACCGGCAAAAATACTCGCTTCATCCCCTCCCGTACCTGCGCGAATTTCCATAACGGCATTTTTCACATCTTCAGGATCCTTTGGGATCAATAAGAATTTTATTTCTTCCTCCAATTCAGGAATGCGATCTTGGGCAGATTCCAATTCCATTTTGGCCATTTCCACCATCTCGGCATCACTTCCATCGGAAATAATTTCTTGTGCTTCTTTAATAGAATTGGTCAAGGAAACATATTCGTCCCTTTTTTCCATTAAAATACGCAGGTCTTTGTATTCCTTATTTAACTGTATATATCGTTTCTGATCACTGATAATATCCGGCTGAATGATCAGATCACTTATCTCGTCGAAACGTTGTTTTATGATTTGCAGTTTTTCTAACATAGGTATAAGTTGCCTTTTTAAGACGCGGCAAATTTACGACAATTTAAGCTTGTTTTATTAAGGATAAATAAATGTTCCTTTTTCACTACTTATTGTCAATTTATTGGATACTGCTTTTTCTACTCTACCCACGATCTGTGCTTCCACATTGAAGAATGAGGAGATCTTTATAATGTCTTCGGCAATTTCCGGGGAAACATATAATTCCATACGATGTCCCATATTAAAGACCTGATACATCTCTTGCCAGTCCGTTTTACTTTCCTGCTGAATTAGTTTAAAAAGGGGTGGGATCTCGAATAAATTATCTTTAATGATATGCAATCCTTCCACAAAATGAAGGATCTTGGTTTGTGCACCTCCACTGCAATGCACCATTCCATGTATCTGTGATCGATCTACGGCAGACAACACTTTTTTAATAATCGGTGCATAGGTACGTGTGGGAGACAAAACCAATTTTCCTGCATCTAAGGGGCTTCCCGAGACAGCATCGGACAATCGCTTCGATCCCGAATAAACAAGATCCTGAGGAACGGAAGCATCAAAACTTTCCGGAAACTTTTCCGCCAGATACTTATGGAACACATCGTGACGAGCAGAGGTGAGTCCGTTACTTCCCATCCCACCGTTGTATTCCTTTTCATAGGTCGCTTGTCCAAAGGACGCCAATCCCACGATCACATCACCCGGTTGAATATTTGCGTTATCGATCACCTCACTTCGTTTCATACGAGCCGTTACGGTAGAATCTACGATCAGCGTTCGAACCAGATCCCCGACATCGGCGGTTTCTCCACCGGTGCTAAAGATATTCACCCCAAATGTTTTCAGCTCTTCGATCAATTCTTCCGTACCGTTGATGATGGCAGAAATTACTTCCCCCGGGATCAATCCCTTGTTACGACCAATGGTTGAGGAAAGCATGATATTGTCTACTGCGCCTACACAGAGTAGATCGTCAATGTTCATGATCAGCGCATCTTGAGCGATACCTTTCCATACGGAAAGGTCGCCGGTCTCTTTCCAATACATATAGGCCAAAGAAGATTTGGTTCCCGCGCCATCCGCATGCATGACTAAACAATGATCTGTGCTGCCCGTTAAAAAATCGGGCACTATTTTGCAAAAGGCTTTCGGAAATAATCCTTTATCCACATTTTTAATGGCATTATGGACATCTTCTTTAGCAGCTGAAACCCCTCTTTGGGCATATCGTTTGGAAACTTCTTTGCTCATGGGACAAAGGTAAAAAAATAAAGAGGTCCAAAAACTAATATTTTGAACCTCTTCTTTACTATTTCTTTCGTCTATTTTGTAAACAACAATTCTCTGTATTTAGCCAATGGCCATAGTTCATCGTCCACTAATAATTCCAATTTATCGCAGTGGTAGCGAATCACGTCAAAATAGGGTTTTACCTTATCGCAATAAGCAAAAGCGCGTTTTTCCATGTCTTCAAGAGTGTTGGCTTTTTTACGCTCATCGATCATTTGGTTGATGCCTTTATTTATTTTTTCGATATGCTCACTGATGCTCTCAATAAGATGCATTTGCTCAGCCGCCACTTTTTTGAAACTGGTTCCATAGATTTCTTTCAATCCTCTTACGTTCTCGATCAAGATATTTTGATAACGAATCGCAGTTGGAATTACATGATTACGTGCAATATCCCCTAAGACTCTTCCTTCGATTTGAATTCTTTTTGCGTATTCTTCCACCTCTATCTCATGACGAGCTTCGATCTCCACCTTATTCATGATGCCTAGTTCTTCATACAGGGCGATCGCTTTTTTGGAAACTTTTGCCTTAAGTGCTTGAGGAGTTGTTTTATAATTACTTAAACCACGCTTCTTGGCTTCTTTTTCCCATGCTTGACCGTAGCCGTCGCCCTCAAATCGAATGCGCTTGGATTGTTTTATATATTCGCGAAGTACATTGAAAATAGCATCGTCCTTTTTCATATCCTTTTCAGCGATCAATGCATCTACCTCAGCTTTAAAATCGATCAATTGTTTTGCTACCACCGCATTTAGAACGGTCATTGGGTTCGCACAGTTCGCTGTTGACCCCACAGCTCGTAATTCAAATTTGTTCCCTGTAAAAGCAAAGGGGGACGTTCGGTTTCTATCCGTATTGTCCAACATGATCTCAGGGATCTTGCCTACTACGTTCAATTTCAATTCGGTCTTTTCTTCCGGGGAAAGTTTACCGTCCGTAACTTTCTCTAATTCATTTAAAACTTCGGTAAGCTGCGTACCGATAAAAACCGATATAATAGCCGGAGGAGCTTCATTGGCGCCCAAACGATGATCGTTACTGGCACTCGCGATAGAAGCGCGCAATAATTCCTCATAATCATTTACGGCCTTGATAGTATTAATAAAGAAGGTCAGGAATTGAAGGTTTTTCATGGGAGTACTACCCGGACTCAATAAATTGGTTCCTGTATCCGTCGCCAAAGACCAGTTATTATGTTTTCCACTACCGTTGATTCCGGCAAATGGTTTTTCATGGAAAAGCACTTTAAAATTATGGCGATCGGCTACTTTGTCCATCACATCCATCAATAAGGAGTTATGATCAACCGCCAAGTTAGCTTCTTCGAAAATGGGCGCTAATTCAAATTGGTTGGGTGCCACTTCATTATGACGTGTTTTAACAGGAATACCCAACAGCATACATTCGGTTTCCAGGTCCCGCATAAAGTTAAGGACTCGTACTGGGATAGAACCAAAATAATGGTCGTCCAATTGTTGTCCTTTTGCAGAAGAATGTCCCAATAGGGTTCGTCCCGCCAAACTAATATCCGGACGTGCAGCGGCTAAGGATTTATCAATCAGAAAATATTCTTGTTCCCACCCTAAGGTAGCGATCACTTTGGTTACGTTTTTATCAAAATATTTAACCACCGCCGTAGCCGCCTGATCAACAGATTGAAGCGCACGAAGTAAGGGCGTCTTATTATCCAAGGCTTCGCCCGTATAAGCAACAAATACAGTAGGAATACATAAGGTTGTACCATAAATGAAAGCAGGGGACGTAGGATCCCATGCCGTATATCCACGGGCTTCAAACGTATTTCTTATGCCGCCGTTCGGAAAGCTGGAGGCATCCGGCTCTTGTTGCACTAACTGACCACCGCCAAACTTCTCAATAGCCAACCCACCTTCCACGGTTTCAAAAAATGCATCGTGCTTTTCAGCAGTTGCACCTGTTAAGGGTTGAAACCAATGTGTATAATGAGTAGCTCCTTTGTTGATCGCCCATTCTTTCATTCCTGTTGAAATGTGATCGGCAATATTGCGATCAATTTTGGTGCCTTTCACCACAGCTTCCATCACACTTTTAAAGGAATCCTTGGTGAGGTACTGCCGCATGGCATGTTCGTTAAAAACATTCTTTCCAAAAATTTCAGAACGACGTTCTGGCTCAGAAACGGGCACCGGTTTGCGGTTAAAAGTTTCGCTGAGGGCTTTGAATCTTAAGGTTGACATAGCTATGTGCTTTTTTAATTAAAAATTAATGGCGCAAAATTACATTTTTTTTAAGATACCCCCTATTTTTTAGTATGAAGTTATGAATAATTAATAATTCTGTGTTAATAACCCTAATTTTTTAAAGGGTATCAGGCGGTAATTACATAATTTCAGAAAAACAGGCAGTAATGAGGATAAGAATTATCCTATAAAAGTCATACTTAGAAAGGTGGCATAAGCAACGACCATCATTAGGCCTTTGGTTCGCCCAATTTCATTTCTTTTGGGAAATAAGGCGAAGAGTATCAAGGAGCCTGCAAATGCTAACATCCAATAGATATCGACACTTACTACTTCATGACTTTTAATTTCGATTGGATGAATTACCGATGTTAAACCTAATACACATGCAATGTTAAAGATATTGGACCCTATCAGGTTACCTAGGGATAAAGCCTTTTCCTTTTTTAAAGCCGCAATGATTGAAGCGGCCAATTCAGGAACACTCGTACCCACAGCGATCATCGTAACGGCAATTACTCTTTCACTTACCCCGAGACTCGTAGCTAGATCCACGGCTCCTTCAACCAACCATTTGCTTCCACCCCAAAGTGCAAATCCACCTAGGAGTAACCAAACAATAATCTTAAAATTTGAAACACGGGACAGGGTCTCATCCACTTCATGAACAGTACCTTCTACCGCTTTATGGCTCTTTCTGGTATTGTATACCAGTAAACATAAGTAAGCGACCAATAATAGCAGCAATCCAAAACCTTCCACTTGTGTTAATTCGTTCCCGCTTTTCAATAATACAAAGAGCGCAATAGAGAAAAAGATTAAAACCGGCCAATTCAATCGATAGAACTCTTTATCGATCACAAGTGGCGAGATAACAGCTGTAGCACCCAGAACCAGTCCAATATTGGCAATATTGCTGCCAATGACATTTCCCAATGATATATCACTGAAACCATCCAAAGCGGCATTCAAACTCACGATTAATTCCGGAGCAGAAGTTGCAAAAGAAACCACCGTAAGGCCGATGACCATTTTAGACAATTTCAATTTAAATGATAAGGCTACCGATGATCGTACAAGAAACTCACCTCCTATCACCAATAAGGTAAGCCCTAAAAAAATCAAAAAAATATTGGTTATTCCCATAGCGTGGCGAAGATACTAATTACGAATGCATGTGCTTTATCCGATAATATTTTTAACAAAACAATAATTACCAAAAAAGCCTTCGAACTCCGAAGGCTTTTTTATTGTAAATTTAAGTCATGAAAAAAGCCCTCTTTAAATCGTTAGCAATATTAAATCGAGCCCTATTACCCAGTCTTACAAAGCGGGGTGTTGATCTTTCCAAAGCGAGTAAGTGGCAACTTTTACTTTTTGGCTATCGCCTTTGGGTGACAAAAAATGCGTTGGACTAATAATGCATTACTGACTTAACGGGATATCCTTTCAATTTTTCAGCACCTTTTAAAAAATCTAATTGCATGATAAAGTTACACTGCACAATTTCTCCACCCAGTCGTTCAATTAACTTACATACTGCCTGTGCCGTTCCCCCGGTAGCCAATACATCGTCGTGCACCAAAATACGTTCCCCTTTTGAAATGGCGTCTTCATGTATTTCTAAAGCATCCCATCCATATTCTAATTCATAAGGTTCTATAAGCGTTGCATAAGGCAGTTTTCCGGGTTTACGAACAGGAATAAACCCTGCGTTCAATCGTTGCGCAAGCAATGTCCCAAAAAAGAACCCTCTGGATTCCACTCCAATGACCTTATCTATCCTTTCCGGAGCTAGATCTACCAGCGCATCTAAGCATTTGCGCATGGCCTCAGGGTTCGCCAGCAAAGGTGTTATGTCCTTAAAAATGATCCCCTTTTTTGGGAAATCGGGAATTATTCTAATAAAATCTACCAGATCGTGCATCTCTAAAAAGTTGTTTTACAAGATATAAAAGTACAAGTAAATAAAAGTCGACGGATATTTTAATTATCTTTCTGCTATTAACTACTAATCTATTCACTATGAAAACAAAATTACTCTTATCCTTACTTGCGGTAGTATGCTCTCAATTGGTTTATTCACAGATCCCTGAAGAAGGATTGGTGGGTTATTACAAATTAGACGATGGCACCTATGTTGATTCCAGCACTTCCGGGGTTGATCTGGAAGAAGTGCAAGTTGGCGGGTTCTTATTGCCCTCTCCCGACCGTTATGATGAGCCCGACAAAGCCTTGAAATTTATCAATCAATATCTGAATATGGATTCGAATCCTGACGTATTCGATTTTGATGCGGATAGTATGATGTCTCTTTGCGTTTGGATGAAGATCGATCAAACAGTGATCGACTGGACGGCTATTTTAAACAATTGGGGCGGTTTCGGAATTGGTGGTTATTATTTAGGGATCACACCTGCTCAACAGATACGATGGAATGTGAATGTGGAACCTGTCATCGATTCAGACCCGGTGCCTACTGGCGAATGGATGCATGTGGCAGCAACTTATGACGGAAATATCGCCTATTTGTATATCAACGGAAATGTAGTGGGACAATCAGTGTTGGGAGTTCCACTATTGGCAAGCTCCTATTCCTTCACGGTAGGAACACAAGCAGACGTGCCCACGAATATATTTCCGGGAGTATTAGATGAAATCCTGGTTTATAACCGTCCCATCAGTGGTCAGGAAGTGTTAGATATTTTTAACAATGAGCCCCTTGCCGTTGAAGACATCGATGCCTTATCTCAAAAAGTAGTTGTTGCTCCAAATCCTGTGCAAGAAAACTTTACGGTAAGTTGTCACCCATCCCTTGGAACACTGATTTCCTATTCTATCAGTGATATGCGTGGAAGCATCATTTCGACCAAGTCCATAAGTAATCTGAATGAAACCATCGATGTTAGTTACCTGGAATCGGGGATATACCTCCTCACCTTTCAAACAAAGGAACACCTTGAAATTTCAAAAAGGCTGATCAAAAAGTAACACTGTGATCTAAATTATAGATAAGGGGGAAGTTTCCCCCTTTTTTTGTTTTAGTATTACTCGGCTTCTTGATCAATCCTAATGGATATATTTCAGATACGCTTTTTACAGTTTGAAATTATTTTTGAGAAATGAAGCTTGTCAATAAAACTAAAAAGAAATATATTTGCACCCCATTAGCGAAAGGTTTGATAATAACTCTTAGTTAATACCCGGCCTCGTGGCGCAACTGAATAGCGCACTTGATTACGGCTCAAGAGGTTGAAGGTTTGAATCCTTCCGAGGTCACTAATAAATACTTCCATTAAAAAAAAACGCCAAGCTTGCTTGAGCGTTTTTTTGTTGGAAGTATTTTCAAAGCGGAGCTTTGTTAGGATCACTAGAGGTAATCCGCCATCTTGCTTGAAGGTTTTTTTGTCGTAAGTATTTTCAAAGCGGAGCTTT
>JAHEMZ010000003.1:14820-94295 GCA_024643385.1 Flavobacteriaceae bacterium
ACCTTCTATTCTACAATTTTAAAAATATGATGAATGTCATTATCTGCTTATGTAATCTATGTTACATTTACATCAGTTAAGAGTTAGTTTTTCATACTTAATTTAGTTTTCATATTGAGCCTTGCTAGAAATAGCAAGGCTTTTTTCTGATTAATATCATTGTAATTAACAAGGATCGAAGATACCTTTGATAGGCATTAATGATCCATGATGAATGAAAAGTCCGTCGGTAATAGTACTTAGGACCAAAGCCTTTTTTACTGAAATAGGAGATATGTCCTATTTTGCAGTCCGTTTCTTTAAGGAAGTGTTCAAAAGGCCCTTTGAATTCAAGGAATTACTTCGCCAATGTTATTACATGGGGAATCGATCCCTATTGCTCGTGGCGGTTACCGGTTTTATTCTCGGCCTGGTATTTACTTTACAATCTCGCCCTACGTTGATGGAATTCGGTGCACAGTCCTGGATGCCTTCCATGGTTAGCATCTCCATTGTAAGAGAGATCGGACCTGTGATCATTGCCCTCATTTGTGCGGGACGAATTGGTTCGGGTATTGGCGCCGAACTGGGTTCCATGCGGGTCACCGAGCAGATCGATGCGATGGAAGTCTCCGGCACCAATCCGTTCAAATACTTGGTAGTAACTCGCATCATGGCGACAACCCTGATGCTCCCTTTACTTATTATATTCGGCGATGCGATCGCCTTGGTAGGATCGGCCGTGGTCGAAAATCTGAAAGGAGAAGTGTCCTATCTCCTTTATTTTAACGAGGTATTCAATGCCCTTAAATTTACGGACGTCTTTCCTGCAACCATAAAATCCTTCTTCTTTGGATTTGCCATTGGCCTGGTCGGATGTTATAAAGGATATCATTGTAAAAAAGGAACCGTAGGGGTGGGTGAAGCCTCTAATGCGGCAGTGGTATATACCTCTATGCTTTTGTTTATCATAGATTTCATTGCGGTTTTTGTAACGGATATATTCTTTGAAATATGACGGACAACAAACAAAATAGAGAGCCCATACTGGAATTGAAAAACTTAAAAAAAAGTTTTGGTGAGAATCACGTGCTCAATGGTTTTAACCTTCGACTATATGAAGGGGAAAATCTGGTGGTGATGGGTAAATCGGGTTCCGGAAAATCTGTAATGATCAAATGCCTGGTAGGCCTGATGCAAGCGGATCAAGGTAGTATCCGCATTAAAAGCCACGATATTACCGTACTGGGGCAAACGGAACTTGATATATTAAGAACACAGATCGGGTTTTTATTTCAAGGAAGTGCTTTATACGATTCCATGACCGTACGTGAAAATCTCGAATTTCCGTTACGACGTCACAAAGCCAAACTGCATATTACTGAAAGCAATGAAACTCTGGTAATGGAAGCCTTGGAGAACGTGGGTTTGACAAATGCCATCGATCTTATGCCCGCAGAACTTTCCGGCGGAATGAAAAGACGCGTGGCATTAGCAAGAGCGCTGATCCTGAAACCAAAGATCATCTTATATGATGAACCCACGACCGGACTTGATCCAATCACTTCCAAAGAAATTATCAACTTGATGAGGACCGTGCAGCAAAAATACAATACCTCATCCCTCATTATTACACATGATGTTGATTGCGCAAGAGTTATCGCCAATCGCATCATCCTCTTAGTGGACGGAATTAATTATAAGGAAGGCAGCTTTGAAGATTTAATGGGGTCTGAAGACCCCAAAGTAAAAGCATTTTTTAAAACATAAGCCATGCAAAAATCAGTGTCACAAAAAATAAGATTAGGTGTTTTCGTAGTGCTGGGAACCATCCTGCTGGTCGCCGCACTCTACTTTATCGGCAACCGACAAAATCTATTTGGAAACAACATAGAACTGAAATCAGAGTTTGCGAATGTAAATGGATTACAGCTGGGTAATAATGTTCGATTTTCCGGGATCAATGCAGGAACGGTCAAAGAAATTCAGATGATTGACCAATCGAGAATCATAGTATCCATGATCATTGACGAGCACATAGCCTTACAAATAAAAAAGAATGCATTGGCTACTATTGGATCCGACGGATTGGTAGGCAGCATGCTGGTAAATATTCTTCCGCAGGAAGGAGAAGCAGTACCTATTATCTCCGGTGATACCATAGCTTCTTATACGAAGATAGGGGCCAATGATATTATGAGCACCCTGAGTGTAACAAACGAAAATGCAGCGATCCTAACGTCCGATCTACTAAAAATTACAACCAAGATCATTCAAGGAAAAGGAACCATAGGGATGCTAATTAATGACACCACCATGGCCAATGATTTAAAGCAAAGTGTTTTTCAATTAAAAAAAGCCAGCAATGAAGCCAGTATAGGGATATCCAAGCTGAATAAAATGATCTCTTCCATGAATGTTGATGAAAGCGTTGTCGGAGTACTCTTAAACGATACCGTATCGGCCAACCAGATGAGGCGTATCATCACAGATCTGGAAAGCTCATCCAATCATATCAATGAGGTGAGTGAGCATATGCAGCTTTATATTGCCGAAATAAAAGACAGCGAAGGAACTCTGAACAAGTTTATCAGGGATGAGGCATTTGCCAAGGAAATCGATAGCACCCTGTTCAACATCAAAGAAGCTTCCTATAGATTGAATGAGAATATGGAGGCGCTTAAACACAACATCCTTTTCAGAGGGTATTTTAATAAACTGGAGCGCGAAAAAAAGCGAAGGGAGAAAGATTCCATTAAAAACCTGAAATCATGAAAATAGAACATCTGGAAGAACGTGTCTCCGATTATAAAACCTCGATCGAAGCTGTAGCAGATAAGAAAATCCTGTGGCCAACACAAATAAAAGGATTGCTACATAACACCTTAGATGCCATCGTTGCTCGCTATGAAATTGGATGGAAGGTTCAGGAGTTAAATTGGATCAACATGAATGAAGCTATCAATCTAACCTTCGATTCGTTTCCTCCTGACTTAATGAATTGCACCAATAAGGTCCCTGCCTATCAATTTATATCAGGAGGGTCACTAGTGTTTTCCGAGACTTACAGCGGAGATATTTTCGTCTTTATCCTTTTTCCTTACAAAGAAATAAAGGCGGTTGAGAACGAAATACTCGAAATTGGGACCTTTACCCCGGATAGTATCACCGAAAAATTTATTGTCGAGAAAGTAGATGAATTTCTAAAAGAAATGATTCAATGGGAAGTGCCCAATCAAAGAGGTAAAATGGGATTTACCCAACCTCAGTAGCGAGAGAGCCATACGGTTGCTGTAGACTCAAACTTCCTAATTCTGATGCAGGTAATATTTAATCACATCGGCGGTGGAAACGATCCCGACCACCTTTTGATCTTCCACAATTGGAATTGCTCTATAGCGTCCTTTAATCAGTTCCTCCGCCACTTCGTCAATGGTAACCGTTGAACTTAACGAATAGGGATAGGCAGTCATGATATCTCGCACGGTAAGTTCGTGATATATGGTATCATCATCATCTAAACCCGCACCCATGATACGGTACATAAAATCGATCAAGCTTACCATCCCTACCAGTTTATCATTCTCAACCACCGGAATATGATGATGGAACTTGCGCTTTTCATATATGTGCTTTACGTCAATGATCTTTTGATCAGGAGAAACACAAATCACATCTTTCGTCATGATGGCATCTATGGTTTTAGCTTTCATAAGTTCCGACAGTTTGGATAACATATCAAAATAAGTCTAATGGGAGCAAATTTCAACTGACTTTAGTCATAGTTAAAGCCTTAGGTAAGTGATATATTTATTCTTAAAATCATTTTAAACGGCTGCTCTATGAAAACTAAATCTATAGTGGAACTTGTAACACTTTCAGCCACTTTATATCACCTCGCTAAGGATACACATGTTATCGACCGAATAAGCGAAATATCTGAAAAAAATAAGGAAAGGTTCAATTCATTTGCTGCAGAGACGGTACTTGACGAAGATGGCAATGAAATGGAACTTTTGGATAAGATCTACCGCAAAGCGGGTGAAGTGAAAGATGAACTGGAACTAAAAATAGAAGAACTCGTCCATGCCTTCTACAAAAAGATCAATGTGGCCCATTTGGATGAAGTCAATGGACTGAACGAGAGATTAGAAAATGCCGATAAGGCAATTGCACTGCTGGAAGCAAGATTGAACCGATTGGAACAAACAAAATAAGATGAGTATTCTCTCGGGAATTGGAATTAAATTAAAGTCGGTGAACCGATACAATCAGATCTTAAAAGTTTTGATCAAGTATGGTTTTGAGGATCTGGTGCAATACCTTGAAGAAAAAAAGAAATACTCGTTCTTGCGAAAGCTGGTTCCAAACTCTGCCCGTAAACATGCTCTTAAATACACCAAGTGGGAAAAGATGCGATTGGTTTGTGAGGAGCTCGGCCCTACCTTTGTTAAATTCGGACAAATATTGAGCAATCGGCCGGATCTTATTCCGTTAGACCTAACCTTCGAATTAGAGAAATTACAAGACAAAGTGCCTCCCATGCCCGAAGAGATAGCCAGGAAGGTTGTGGAAGACGAATTACACGATAAAGTAGAGAATTTGTTTGCCTGGTTCGAACCGAAGTCCTTCGCCTCCGCCTCCATGGCACAGGTGCACAAAGTGACACTTCACGACGGTAATAGGGTCGCCCTCAAGATACAAAGACCGGGGATTGAGGCGATCATTCTGGAAGATATTAAAGTGATGTATCGAGTGGCTCGCTTACTTGAAACTCGTCTACCATCCGTGCAGAGTTTTGATCCCGTAGGATTGGTAAGTAATTTTGAAGAATCCATTCTGAAAGAAATGGATTTTATCAACGAATCTGTGAATGTTCAACGTTTTTACAATAATATTCACAACGATAAATCTAAGGATCAATTTGCCGATTCTCCGAAGGTCTATCAGCAATATACCACCACCAAGATCCTAGCCCTTGAATTTATTTCAGGAATTAAAATAGATAATATCAATGAATTAAAAAGCAAAGGTTTTGACGTACAAGTGGTTGCCAGAAGACTCACAAAAAGTTTTTTTAAGCAGATCTTTGAATACGGTTTTTTTCATGCAGATCCACACCCCGGTAACCTGCTGGTGTTGCCGGACGGCAAGATCGGTTACCTGGACTTCGGAATGATGGGAAGCATCCTTCCAAGAGATATTGAAGTCTTCGGAAGGTTATTCATGGCAATTACGCGTAAGGATATTAATAAGATCATAAAAGCACTTCAGGAATTATCGAACGAAACCGTTATTACCGACATGCGAAAGCTGGAGTATTCTATTTCAGAGTTTGTTGAAAAGTACTACACCAAATCGGTTCATAAGAACGAGATGAGCACCCTATTACTAGAGCTAAAGGACATTATCGTTATCCATGGTCTGAAAGTACCTGCGCACTTCTATCTATTCGCCAGATCACTTGTTACGCTTGAGGGTGTTGTGCAGAAACTTGATCCCAATCTGGAACAGTTCGAAATTGCTCGTCCCTATCTATCAAATGCAATTAGTAAAAGCTTTGATCCCATTAAAATGGGGGAAAAAGCGATCAATTCTATTTACGAATTAAGTAGTTATATGGAAGAATTCCCTCGAGACTTAAAAAATGCTATCCGAAAAATTAACAGCGGACAGATCAAAGTAGATCTCACTCATAAAGGGATCGATCCCATGGTCCATACCATCCAGAGAGTAACGAAGCAATTGGTAAGCGCATTCATTATTGTGGCTTTGATCATCGGAGCTGTATTGTTGATTGCGGCTCATGTAACACCTTTGTGGGGAGAAACGTCCGTATTTGGGGTTATATGCATCGTATTTGCCGGAATATTAGCAATGGGTATGTTGAGAGATATCAATAAAGGAGATTACGATCGCAGACATGAGCTGAAAAAATAAAGGAAAATAAAAAAGCACAACGTTGATCCTTGTGCTTTTTTATTTTTTTAGGTTTTATGCCTCTTGGAAGGCTTTCTTTAAATGACTAAAAGCTTCTGAAATTTCACCTTGAAAATGATCCCATCGGGTCTCATCATTTTTAGTGAATCTGGATTTCAGTTCATTGATGAACGTATCGAATTCTTTTTTACCCTTTTCGAACGAAGTTTTGGCTTCCACTGTTCCCTCTTCAAATTTTTCTTCCAATATCTCCAACTGAACCTTAAACATCTCTATCTCGATCAATAAGATCGCGTAGAGCTTTCTAAGTTTTTGGTTGGACTTAATCTCAACTTCTATTTGATGAAGCAAAGAAAGTAAGTTCTTTTTCTGTTCTTTAAATACGTCTGTTGTTTCAGCCTTACCCAATGC
Source organism: Flavobacteriaceae bacterium (assembly GCA_024643385.1). Lineage (GTDB taxonomy): Bacteria > Bacteroidota > Bacteroidia > Flavobacteriales > Flavobacteriaceae > JAHEMZ01. Next base: position 21,151 of record JAHEMZ010000003.1, read on the forward strand.
AAGTTGTACACGAAGTTCATCTAATTTGGCATGAAACTCCTCCAACTTTTCTTTTCCGGAAGTTACTTTGAATTTAGTTTCGTGAATAAAGAGATTCAATTTCTTTTTTGACTCTTCATATCTTTCTCGTGCTTCCGCTTTACCCAACGCAGCTTTTACTTGAAATTCTTCCATTTCAACCGCTGCCTTTCTTAACGCGTCAACCACTTTATCCATTAAGTGATCATTTCCATTTTCTTTCATGACATATATATTTAGAATACAGATTAAATGTCGATAATCACAAAATAGTATGCAATGAGCAATGTCATAAATTGCAGAATGTTGTGATCAAATGAATCCCGTTTTGAATGACATTGGTCATAGCGATTGGAGGGATAAGAACTTAAGTTTGTAGGCTACTATAAACAATTTTTTTTAGGAAGAAATTTAAAAAGTAGTCGCTCCTTTTAAACTTTATTTGGTGATCATCAATAAAGAAATATGCCATGAACTGACCGACAACGAAATTGTCATACAATCGCTTGCCGACATGGATTATTTCCTGTGCCTTTATGAACGATATGAGTCGCGACTCCTGCGCTATATCCAACACATTACAATGGTAAGCGATGAACAGGCTAAAGATATTCTTCAGGAAGCTTTCATAAAAGTATGGCAAAATCTCCATGGCTTTAATAAGAGTATAAAATTATCCAGTTGGATCTACAGAATAGTTCATAACGAGACCATATCGTATTGGAGAAGCAAAAAATCGTATGGAAAAGATCAAAAGGTCAAGTTGAATGAAAATCTCATCACACAAGCACCCGATGAATATGAAAGTAATGATGACCTGGAGAAAAAGGAGTTGTTAACTCATGAGGTATTGAAACTTTTACCGCTACAATACAAAACGATTTTAATTCTTAAATTTATTGAAGGCATGAGCTATCAAGAGATTTCTGATGTCTTGAAAATTCCCGAAGGAACCGTTGCAACGCGGATTAATAGAGCAAAGAAGAGCTTTGTTAAAATTGCATCGGATAAAAATATCTCCTTTTTTGAATAAAACTATTGTCATGGAAAAATCAAAAACAATCATCGACAGAATTAAAGAGGGAAATATCAAGCAGCGACCTAAATTGTATTTTACCGGCGTCAATCTAATCTATTGGACCCTTTATATTCTATGTATCCTGCTTGGAGCGGCTTCTTTCTCCGTGATACTATTCTCCGTTCAACAAACCGACTTTAATCTCATCTCACATATGTCTCATTCGAATTTGGAATTTATTCTGGCGTTGCTCCCATTTTTCTGGATTTTTATTTTACTTCTCGTTCTTTTTGTAGCCATGATTATTTTTCGGAAATCAAATAAGGGATATAAATACAATCGACTGTATTTACTTGTGTTAAGTGCCACTTCAAGTATTTTATTAGGTACTGTGTTTTTTATCGGCGGAGGGGGGCAAAGACTTGAAAAGGCATTTGCGGAAAGATTACCCTATTATGAAAGTGTAATGGACAATAAAAAGAAAGTATGGACAAATCCCGAGGAAGGATTCCTGTCCGGAACCATTCTGGAAATAAGCGAAGAGGGTATCCTACTGCTTGATTTCAACAACATGGAATGGGATTTAGAATACAACAATGCTTTTATATCACCCAGAGTGACTTTGAAAAAGGGAGAACAAATAAAAATGATTGGTGAAATCACTCGATCAAAGCATTTTAAAGCCGAAGAAATTCGTCCGTGGAACGGGCCGCACTCCGGAAGTGGAGGGCATAAAAAAAGAGTTGAAAAATAAGGCATTTTATCTTTTTGCAATAACTGCTTACTTTTTACAAGATTCTTCAAAAACCGCAATTACTTCATTTAATAGAAGGTGGTATATTTTTCATAAATCCGCTTTTTTATGGAACTTCTTTACCTCCATTTACCCTATATCATAAGATTTTCACAAAAATATATTTTGCAGTGAAAGTAATATTGGCCCTTTGCGTAGTACAATATGACTTTAGTTCTGTAATTAATTTTAAAATCTATAAAAATGAAAAAGATCCTTTTATTATCTGTGTTTCTATTCCTCGGAATAGCATCGATTTATTCACAAGACCGAGATCAAGATCAAGATCGGGATCGTGACCAAGATCGATTAATGATGGTTGATGGCGATGTACTTCAAATTAGAGACCGCGATCAAATAAGATTAAAAGATGAACTGGTACTCTATGATGGCACGATTGTAAAGCCCAACGGCACTTACCAAGCGCAAGATCGAGATCGAGATCAACTCCGCTTAAAAGATGGAGAATGCTTGGATATGGACGGTATAAAGTATCGAAATGAATACCAATATCGATATAAAGTACAACAAGAAAATAAGGGACTTTCACAAGCGCAAATTCAGGAAAGAAATCAAAATAGATTTCATGTGATAAATATTGATGGTGAAATGTATCAGGTAAAAAATCAATACCAGCAACGACTTCAAGAACAATATGATTTTGCCAATGGAGAATCTATTTCACCCGATGGTAATATCATGAAACAAGGTCGTCAACAATTGCGTCTTGAAAATGGTGAATGTTTGGATATGGACGGAAATAAATTTGAGAACGCCTATAAATATCGCAAAACAGTGATTCAAAAAAATATGATTAAAAACAAAAGTAAAATACAAACGCCAAAAAAACCGGCTATCGAAAAAAAGAAAGGTAAAATAGGTATTTGACAAATCACATAAGTATCCTTTTGTATAAAATTAATCTAGATTCAAATGAGATCCGCTAGAATTAAGTTCGCAATGAGTATCATCTTAGTACTACTAAGCCCGGTAATGACATCACAAAATGAAGCGCTTACAACTAAAATGGAAGGTGACAAATCTGATTTTTCAGTTGACTTAAATTACCTCAGTGATGCGGTTTTCATGGGAAGAAAAGATTCAATTGCAGCACCTTATTTATATCCTTCTATCGAATATCATCATAGATCAGGTTTTTATACAAAAGGATCCTTCTCTTACCTCACTAAATCAAACCAAAGCCGGATTGATCTCTTCTTGATATCGGCCGGCTTTGATTTTACAAAAAACAAACTATTTGGTGATATTTCTGTCACCGCCTATTTCTTTAATGATGCCAGTTACAATGTATTGTCTGCGGCTTCGGCAGATATCACTGCTCATCTAGTCTATGACCTGGACATCTTGAACATTGGAGCAGCCGCCAGCACTTATTTCAATAATAATAGTAGTGCAGATTTCTTTATGACTTTTGATGTAAGTCATGATTTTATCACTACCGATCATAAACTTCAGGTGTCTCCGACAGTTAGTTTAAATATGGGATCCCAAAATTTTTATGAAGCGTATTATAACAACCCAAATAGCAGCTTGATCGGAAATGGAAGTGGAAGTGGCAATGGAGGCGGCAGTGGCAGTGGCAGTGGAGATGGATCTACAAGCGGAGATCCGATCCCTATTTTAAAAATTCAAGAAAAAGAAAAATTTAGCCTTTTGGCTATCGAATTTAGTGTGCCGATATGGTATAACTACGAATCAGCTACCTTTTTGTTCTTACCCGCCTACGTAATACCAAAAAGTGAAGCTACGATTTTTATTGAAGAAACATTGGTTGAAGAGCAATTAGACACAACCTTCTATTGGATGGTTGGTATTAGCTATAAGTTTTAGATCCACTAATATTCAAATATTCTAATTGTATCCGATATCTGAATAATAATTTAAAACCCAACATAATGAAAACTACAAAATTAATTTTAGCGAGTTTTGGGTTCATTTTATTCGCATTGCTATTTGTGCAATGTCAAAAGGAAGAATTCATTACTAACGAAGACGTGAACTTCGAGGTGAAAAAGAACAAGCCTCCCACAGAAACTGCGGGAAATAACTTGTCATTTCCGGTGATTTGGTCTGACGGACATGAATTGGTCTTAAGAGACCCGCCGGTATTCGGTCCTCAATTAGAAGATGAATGGTGGTACGTATGGGCGGAAGACCCAATCGATCCAAATTATCCTGTTTACAGCTGTAAACCTCTTTTATCCGATCCTACCCTTTGTGATAACGGATCAGCACCCGGAGATGGGTCAAGTACCGTGTACAAAGCCTACCTACAGAAGAGGAATAATAACATTTGGCAAGCTTATAATGAGCCAGTATCAGAACCTTTAAATGTAGACCTCATTGACTGGGGTGACAACCTGGAATCTATAGATTGGTCCATTAGGTCTCAAGTAAGAACTGAACTAGTGATGTTCGAGAACTTTGATGTCCCGGTGATACAATATGCAATGAGACACGTTACCGGATGGGGAACAACTGAAATGCATGGATTGCAAACAGATCTCAATGATGAAATCGTTTATGGTCCCGGCGATATCGCAACCGTTTATTCCCATAATTCCAGAATGACCATCCAAAAATTAAATATTGATCGTGATTCCATCGTAGAAGGTAGTCTTACCTGGATCCCCTTTGAAGGATGGACTGAAACTGATCCAAACTCGGATGATCTAATCAATCAACCTATATTTAATTTAGCTGTTTATGAAGCAGGAGACGGGCCCGGATATTTTTCGGCTGAAGTGAATATTAAAGGAAAAATAATCTATGGATACACTTGGAATGTAAGAGAGCTAAACGAAGGAGCCGGTTATTATAGAATTACCTATAGTTTTGATGAATCCGGTGGTCCGGTAGCCCTAAATACCTATTTTGACGAATTTACCGAAATTATAGTGCCGCTGGAAGAATCTTATAGACCAGACCCAACTGTATCCCGAGGGGGTGTAGCTAAAATAGATGTCGAGAATAACCTTACCTATATGGATATTAGAATCTTACCCAAAGGCGGCGGTAGCGGCGGTGGCGGCGGAGGCGGCGGAGGTAATTAACTCTGTTTCGATACTATTGTTAGCGTATTGAAAATAATAGGCTAAAATCGTATCAGCCAAAGCCAGATACTTATAAATACCTTTAAGATTAAAACCATTGATTACAGAATTGCGAAAACAAGGTGTTTATGGGACGAAAAACCGAATCTTTCGATTCGGTTTTTTGATATATGAAAGTGAAAAATTTATCCTATTTTAAATTTATAAACTACTGAACATCAAGTAGAATATTCGCTAAACGATCTCAGCACTCAATCCTGCCTCAAGCAGCTTCGAACAACGTGGTTTAAGATCATCCAAAGAACCTGACTTAACGGTGCACTTTCCTTTATAATGAACAATAATAGCACATTGCTCTGCTTGCACAGCACTATGTTCACAAGCATGAATCAACATTTCTATCACATGGTCAAAGGTGTTCACCTCATCATTGTAAAGGACGATCTGATTTTCGAAATCCTCCTGCTCGGCCAGAAGCACCTCTTCCTGTAGTTGTTCCTGATTATTCATAGCACTAATTTACAAATTTTGCTGAAATCCAATTATTTTTCTCCTTATGAGCAACGAATTGCATTCCTAATTTATTGCAACATTCAGAAATGACGGGCAGATCTTCCTTATAAAAGCCACTGAGAAACAATGCTCCTCCTTCCTTTAAACAACCTTTATACACAGCCATATCATTTAACAGGATATTTCGGTTGATATTCGCAATAATGACATCGTAAACCTGGGATTTAGGCAAACTCGCAGCGTCGCCTAAAGCGACATTAATCGTGTCACAACCGTTTCTTGCCACGTTTTCCAAGGAATTCTCTACACACCAATCATCTATATCGATAGCATCTACCTCCTTCGCGCCTTTCATTTTTGCCAAAATTGCCAACACCGCGGTTCCGCAACCCATATCCAGTACTTTTTTTCCTTCAAAATTATTTTCCAGGACAAACTGCAACATCATAAAGGTGGTTTCATGATGACCCGTTCCGAAGGACATCTTAGGTTCAATGATGATCTCATAAGGAACCTTAAAAGGAGTATGAAAAGGAGCCCGAACAGCACAACTACTGTCGACGACTATGGGTTGAAAATTCTTCTCCCATTCCTCGTTCCAATTCACTTGAGCAATTTCTTGTTGAGTATATCGAATCTTACATTCGGAAGTCTTGAGAATTTGAATATCTTCAAATAAAGTATCCTGCCATTCTTCCTTTTGAATATAGGCTAAAACACCTTCCTCAGTTTCCACAAAACTCTCGAAACCGGCATATCCCAATTCTGCAATCAGAATTTCTGTTCCGGGGTCTTTTGGAACCACTACAAATTCAAATTCAATATAAGTGGCGCTCATTATAAAGCTTTAATAATCGCTATAAAATCAGCTGCTTGCAAGGCCGCACCACCGATCAAACCTCCATCCACATCCGGTTTGCCAAAAATTTCTACGGCGTTTCCCGGTTTTACGCTTCCTCCATATAAAATGGATATTCCTTCAGCCATTTCTCTAGAATAGGCTTGCGCAATGGTCGCTCTGATAAAAGCATGCATTTCCTGAGCTTGCTCTGGTGAAGCGGTCATTCCGGTGCCAATGGCCCACACCGGTTCGTAAGCGAGTATGATCTTTTCCCAATCTCCTTCATGAAGATGAAAGATCGCTTTTTTTAACTGATCTTCAACCACTTTAAAGTGATTACCGGTATTGCGCTCTTCCAACTTTTCACCGAAACAAAAGACCACTTCCATCCCGTGTGCGATGGCCGCATCTACTTTTTCCTTAAGCAGCGCATCCGATTCATAAAAATATTCCCGACGTTCACTGTGTCCTAAAATTACAGTGGTCACCTCATTGCTCAATAACATTTGGGCAGACACTTCTCCGGTATAGGCCCCACTCGCCGCCTGATGCATATTCTGAGCTCCCACTTCTACCCGCAGATCTCTATTCGATGCTTGCTGTGCGGCAGAAATATTTACAAAAGGAGGAAATACCATCACCCTGTTCCCTTGCAGATCGTGGTTTTGAAGTGCTGCACTAATGGCATTCACCAATTGGATCGATTGATCCCGATCTAAATTCATTTTCCAATTTCCTGCTACAATCTTTGTTCTCATGACTTATAATTTATTGATGACTTATTTTTGGATCTAACCAACCATAGATCAGATCTACTAAAATATTAATTAAAATAAATAAGGTGGCAATCACTAATACGGCTCCCATTATTATAGGGAGATCCAAGGTATTCAAGGCATCTACAATTTCCTTCCCCAGACCATTCCATCCAAAAATATATTCCACAAAGACAGCGCCTGCCAACATAGAAGCAAACCAACCTGAAATCGCTGTAACAACAGGATTCAAAGAATTCTTTAAAGCGTGCTTTCTGATCACTCTGAAAAAAGATAGTCCTTTGGCTTTGGCGGTTCGTATATAATCCTGACTTAAAACTTCCAACAGCGAATTCCGCATTAATTGAGTGACAACGGCTAAAGGTCGTATCCCCAAAACAATAGCGGGTAAGATCAAATTCTTCAATTGAAGATAATAGCCTTCCCCAAAATCATCTACTTCATATAAGCTTCCGGTCATGTTCAAATGGGTGTATTCTTGAAGTACAAATCCGAAGAGCCATGCAAAGATAATGGCACTAAAAAAAGAGGGAATACTCATTCCTAAAGTGCTCACTAATTGAATGAATTTATCCAAAAATCGATCTTTGAATAGTACGGACACGATTCCTAAAAAAACACCCAATGTCATGGCGATAGTGATTGCCGAAATAGCTAAAATAGCAGTGTTAGGCAAGGTTTCTGAAATTACTTCCGACACTTGTTTCCCATTCTTCTGAAAGGACTCGCGTAAATACGGCCATTTCAAAACAATTTTACTGCTTCCCACCGAAAATAAAGGCATCGCCCGATACTTTCCATCTGTAAGGAAGGTATAATCATTTATTTGGGTGCTGTGAAACGACAAAGGAGAAAGGTCGTTGAGATACAACAGATATTGTTCCCCCAGCGGCTTATCAAAGCCGTATTTTTTCTTAACAACAGCCACTTGTTCAGCTGTTTCATTTTGTCCCAACATCATACGAGCAGGATCTCCGGGCAGAATATTAAAAAGTAAGAAAATAACGGTGACCACTCCAAATAAGGTGAGTAAAGCGTATCCTAATTTTTGAAGGGTGTAGCGAAACAAATCAGTTCAGTTTAAAATCGGCTGCGTCGTTCCAATGCAACTTCTGAACGATCGTTCCCTTATTCCATTCCATAATGCCCGGATTACTTCGAACAATGGTTTTCAAAGCAGTCATATCACAGAAATAAAAAGGAAAATTGAGATTTTGGTTTTTTGCCAGAGTTTCTGTTTCAGACGTGCTGGAGGCCGATAATCCGATTACTTTGTAGCCCTTCTTTTGTGCTGCATCCGTCACTTTTTTGATGTTTGAAAAACCCTCTATTTCCGTATTGTCCAGGTTATAAGCAATCACTACTATCAGTTTCTCTTCAGAAAGAAATTCGGCGGTAAAGTCTTGGTCATCACGTTCTATAGTAAAATCGTGAATAGGGGGTTCGTAAGGGGCACGAAGAAAGCTTGTTTCAACGCCCAGCCTTTTCCCTCCCGCCGGTTGGGGGTCTTGTCCCGTGGTATTAGAAATAACCGTCTCCTTTCCATTGATCTCATATTTCCACTGATATTCAATAATAGGCGGCAATGCATCTTCCGGCTCTGACATCCCCTCCTCGATATTCGTTCCTATTTTATACGCTCGAAAATCGATGATGGGTAAATGCATCAATACATGGTATCCTAACCATAAGCATAGCATAAAAGCTATCATGACCGCAATGCTGCGAACATTCGCAGTGAAAAATGGTTGTATGTGTTTCTTTCCGAAGAATAACACCAAAATTAGAACTAACAGGACAATGTCCTTATAAAATGACTCCCAAGGAGTTAGTTTTAACGCATCGCCAAAACAACCACAATCGGTCACTTTATTAAAATAGGCGGAATAAAAGGTGAGAAAAGTGAAAAATACGATCATTCCCAACAAACTATAAAGGGTAAACCGTTTCGCATAGCCCAGTAATAACATAACTCCCAATAAAACCTCAAAAACAACTACTATTAAGGCGATCATTAAGGAATATGGCACTAGGAATTCAAGATTCAACACATCCGGAGCGAAATAATCCTGCAGTTTGAATGAAAAACCAACGGGATCGTTCAGTTTGATCAAACCGCTGATGATAAAAAGAATTCCGACGAATATTCTGCTAAAACCTACTAAATACTTCATTTTATAAATTTAAATTCCTAAATGAATCAGCGCAAAAACGCTATAATTGATCATATCCTGGTAATTGGCATCAATGCCTTCACTTACCAGTGTTTTGCCTTGATTATCTTCTATTTGTTTCACCCGCAACAACTTTTGCAAGATCAAGTCTGTTAATGAACTCACGCGCATATCACGCCATGCCTCACCATAGTCATGATTCTTGTCCATCATCAATTGTTTGGTCAAGGTAATTTTCTCGTCATATAAATCCGTGGCTTCCGCTAAAGTGAGATCGGGTTGTTCCACTACTCCCCTTTCCAACTGAATTAAAGCCATAATGGAATAATTGATAATTCCAATAAACTCACTAACTTCTCCTTCATCCACCTTCCGTACAGCATTTTGCTGCAAGCTTCGGATGCGTTGCGCTTTGATAAATATCTGATCTGTCAACGACGGAAGTCGCAAGATGCGCCATGCACTTCCATAGTCTTTCATTTTGTTTATAAACAACTCGCGGCACATTTCAATTACCGCATCGTATTGTTTTGAGGTATCCGGCATTCGTTCTTTAAGATTTTGCGTAAATTTCGCTTAAATAAATCAATTTAAAAAATAGGATGACGCTCAATTGCCAAGGAAGTTTAATCGACCTCTCTATTCCCAAAGTAATGGGCATTTTAAACATCACTCCGGATTCATTTTTCGACGGAGGAACCCTACAAAATGAAAAAGCGTTGCTTATAAAGGCGGCGTACATGCTTTCTGAAGGAGCTACCTTCCTGGATATAGGGGGCTATAGTTCCCGTCCGGGTGCCACGCATATCACTGAAAAGGAAGAATTGGATAGAGTTATTCCTGCTATTGAAGCGGTTGTTAGACAATTTCCTGAGGCCATCATATCCATAGATACCTTCCGTAGCGAGGTCGCAAAAAGAAGTTTAGAAGCCGGAGCGAGTTTGGTGAATGATATTTCTGCAGGAGATCTGGATGCCCAAATGCTCCCCTTGATCGCTGAACTTCAGGTACCCTACATAATGATGCACATGAAAGGAACTCCGGAAAATATGAAGCAATTGGCCTCGTATCGCAACGTAACCCAAGAAGTGGTATGGGCTCTTTCTAAAAAATTGTCCGAGGCGCGGTCCTTAGGTATTAATGACCTGATCGTTGATCCCGGTTTTGGGTTCGCCAAAACCCGTGAACATAATTTCGAACTATTGGATCATCTGGAACAATTTTTACATTTGGAAGTACCCTTATTGGTGGGTCTCTCCAGAAAATCTATGGTTTACAAAACATTAGACACTTCACCCGAAGAAGCGCTGAACGGAAGTACGGTGCTTCATACCATCGCTTTAAAGAAAGGAGCCCATATATTGAGGGTTCATGACGTCAAAGAAGCAATGGAGTGCGTGAAACTGATGCAGAATTTTAAAAATTAAGTACATTTACAAAAACCGCCGCCCTTGGATATTCTTGACATCCGTATCATCGACATAATAGACATTGTTCTTGTCGCATTTTTATTGTTTTACCTCTACCGCTTGGTAAAGGGCACTGTGGCGATAAATATATTTATTGGAATTGTCATTCTCTATGGAATTTGGAAACTCACCGAACTGCTTGAGATGCAATTGTTAAGTAAGATATTAGGGGGATTCTTGGGAGTTGGGATGTTCGCTTTGATTGTAGTTTTCCAGCAAGAGATCAGAAAATTTCTATTAATGTTGGGAACGACCAACTTTTCGGCCCGAAAGAAATTATTACAACGCTTGAATTTATTCACTGAGAATGAATCCCATACCAATGTCTCTGCCATTGTGGGTGCCTGCACCAAAATGGGGAAATCTCACACAGGTGCGATCATCGTCATTCAGCGCAATAATAGTCTGGAGTTTGTAAAAAATACGGGAGATCCCATGAATGTTGAGGTCAATCAGCCTATTTTGGAAAGTATCTTCTATAAGAACAGTCCCTTACACGATGGTGCATTGATCATAGAAGATAATACGATCACTGCCACCCGCGTGATCCTACCCGTATCCAACGAAAAGAACATTCCTGCACGATTTGGCCTTAGGCACCGCGCGGCACTCGGGATCACAGAAAAGACCGATGCCGTATGTCTGGTGGTTTCCGAAGAAAATGGACAGATATCCTACTTAAAAGAAGGGGACTTCGTGCTTTTCGAAAGCATGGAAGAGCTTCAAAAGATGCTGGAAAAAGATCTAAGCGATTAAAAGTCATGGAATGTAAGAACTGCCATTTACCACTCGACTCGAATAACGACTATTGTGCACATTGCGGAGCAAAAGTAATTCGCAACCGACTCACACTTAAACATATTTGGACCGAATTTTCTGAAAAAGTCTTTAACATTGAAAATACTTTTCTCATCACTTTCTTTGCTTTATTCAAAAAACCGGAAGAAGTTATCGGAGGCTATATCGACGGACTGCGAAAACGATACATCGATGTTTTTAGTTATTACGCGCTTGGAATTACCTTGGCGGGAATTCAATTATTTATAGTGCGTAAATTTTTTCCGGATACCATGAATCTAGATGTTTTCATGGCTAGCGCCTCTTCTGCTCCTCCGCCGGAAACAAACGTTGATTGGATCTATGATTATTACAGTATTTTGGCCTTGCTGAATCTACCCGTTTATGCATTACTTGGTAAACTTGTTTTTACCAGATTGAAAAAATTCAATTATACAGAACACTTGGTGATTTTCACCTATATCATAGCCCAGTACTCCATTGCCAATTTTTCTATCCTAATCATTAGTGGAGCATTCGGTGTGAACTTCTACCTCATGGGAAATATTCTCAATGTATTCTTAGTATTGTACACGGCATATGTTTATAAACGACTTTATCTATTAACAACAAAACAAATCATTCTTCGAACACTTCTGTTCTTCGGAATTCTTTTTGGAATACTCCTTTTATTTATTTTAATACAATTAGTGGTTTATTATTTTAACGGGAATCTGGAAAAGATCATGGAAGCGGAAAAGTTAAAACGCGGTATTTCTTATATAGCCTCTTCTTTCATGAATTGGACCTCGTAAAGATTTTTATAGAACCCATTCTCTTTTTTCAATAATTCCTGATGAGTTCCTTTTTCGACAATTCTCCCGGCGTCCATCACTAAAATCTGATTTGCTTTTTTGATCGTTGCCAGTCGATGGGCAATTACAATGGAAGTACGCCCTGCTGTGATACGGTCGCTGGCGTTTTGTATCATTTCTTCGGAATAACTGTCGACCGATGAAGTGGCCTCGTCCATGACTAATATACTGGGGTCACTCACATAAGCCCTTAAAAAGGCGATCAATTGTCGCTGTCCTGAAGAGAGCATTGTACCGCGTTCCTTTACATTGTAATGATACCCATCGGGTAGCGAAGAAATAAATTCATGCACTCCAATTTCTTTAGCTGCCGCGATAACTTCTTCTTCAGTGATCGATTCATCTCCCAAAGTGATATTATTGTAGATCGTATCCGCAAATAAGAACACATCCTGAAGGACAACGGCGATATGGCTGCGAAGGGAATGTAGAGTAAATTCTTTGATAGAAGTACCGTCAATACAGATCTCGCCTCCATTGATCTCATAAAATCTGGAAAGTAAATTGATAATCGTAGATTTCCCCGCTCCCGTGGCACCTACTAAAGCAATTGTCTCACCGGGTGCAACAGTAAATGAAATTCCTTTAATGACATCCTCACCCTCATTGTAGCCAAAGACAACTTCTTTAAATTCAATCAAACCTTTGGTTTCCTTTAACTCAAAACTGCCTTCATCGGCGATATGTGATTTTGTATCTAAAATTTCAAACACTCGATTTGCAGCTACCATTCCCATTTGAAGGGTATTGAACTTGTCGGCAATCATTCGCAAGGGGCGGAACAACATTTGGGATAGCTGAATAAATGCGGTAATAAGTCCTAACGTAATGTCCTCATTCGATGCCATATCATCCGCCACAGCATTAAGGCCACCATACCAAACAATAAGTCCCAACGCAACGGACCCTGACATTTCAGCGATCGGAAAAAAGATGGAGTTGTACCATACCGTTCTGATCCAACCCTTTTTATGATCCTCATTTATTTTTTGAAAAGTCTCATACTCCTTATCCTCTCGAACAAAAATTTGAACGATTTTCATTCCGGTTATTCGTTCCTGAACAAACGTATTGAGATTGGCTACCTGATTTCGAACGTCCTCAAATGCACTTTTCATGGCTTTTTGAAAAATACGGGTAGCGTAGATAAGCACGGGTAGAATCGAAAAAGAAATGAGCGCCAATTGCCAACTTTCATAAAGCATGTACCCTGCTATGGCTAACATCTTTAATACATCACTCGCAATCGTGAACAAACCTTCACTAAATATACTTGCAATGGTTTCAATATCATTAACCGCCCGGGTTGTTAATCTTCCTACTGCGCTCTTGTCAAAATATTTCATGCGAAAACTGATCATCAATTTGAAGAGTTTCACACGAATATCTCGAATCACCGTTTGCCCCAACCAGTTGGCATAGTATATAAATGTCAGCTGAAAGAACACTTCTAACACAAGTGCTCCCAACATCAAGACTACAAAAAACACCATCACATCCCAATCGCATAACAACATCCCTCGGTCAATAGCATTCTTTAGAAATACGGGACCTAATAATCCGGCAATGGATAAAGCAACGGCTGCAAACGCAACAAATGAAAACGTCCATTTATAAGGCTTGGTATAGCCTAACAAACGTTTGAACAATTTAAAATCAAAGGCCTTTCCTGCGGTTTCTGACATCTTACTTTTCTTGTAACTATAATTTAATAGAAGGCGGGTAAATCACTTTGGTAAGGTACAATCCATGCGCCGGTGCTGATGCACCTGCTTGACTTCGATCCTTGCTTTTTAAAACTCCGTGAAAATCTGAAACATCAAGTTTTCCATAGCCAATTTCAAGCAGTGTACCCACTATCGCTCGAACCATATTCCTTAAAAAGCGATCTGCCGAAATAGTAAAAATTAGGACATCATCCCTTCGCTCCCAATGTGCTTTTTTGATAGTGCAATGATACGTTTTTACATCGGTTTTTGATCTGGAAAAACATTGAAAATCGATATATTCAAACAAAATCTTAGCTGCCTGATTCATTTTATCGAGGTCCGGTACTAAATGAGTGTGATAGGCTAATCCCTCTAAAAAGGGATCCTTATTTAAACTTATCCGGTATTCATATTCTCTGGCTACTGCATCAAATCGAGCATGGGCGTCCTCCTTTACCTTAAATATTTCCTTTATTGCTATATCCTTTGGTAAAAAAGAATTCAATCGGTACCGAAGATGTTCCTGATCCGGAATTTCTTCAAAGTCAAAATGAACCATTAACTGCCTCGCATGCACCCCCGTATCTGTTCTTCCGGCCCCGACCACAGCGATTTTAGCGTTCAATAATTTTGAGAGTGCATCCTCCAATACTTCCTGCACGCTTATTTCATTAGGCTGCCTTTGCCAACCAAAATAATTTTTACCGTGATAAGCTATGTCCAAAAAATATCGCACAGGTTTTGTATTGAAGCCCAAAATTACGAATTCCTCATTAAGTAATATGCATCTTGAATATTTTACTGATTACTCATTACCTTCGCAATGAAAGAATTGTTATGAAAAAAATTCTCTTACTCAGTGATACCCATGGTTATATGGACGACGCACTTCTCCGACATGTAAAATGGGCAGATGAAGTTTGGCATGCAGGAGATATTGGGGATCTATCCGTAACCGATGCAATAAAGGAGTTTAAACCGCTCAAAGCAGTGTATGGCAATATTGACGATGCCAAAGCCCGAATGGAATTTCCCTTGGATCAACGATTCCTATGTGAAGAGATAAATGTATGGATGACCCATATTGGAGGCTATCCCGGACGTTACGAACCCAGGGTAAAAGCAGAGATCGCACAAAACCCACCTGATCTTTTTATTTGCGGCCATTCCCATATCTTAAAAGTGATGAGAGATCCCAAATTAGGATTGATACATATGAACCCGGGGGCGGCGGGAATTTATGGATTTCATAAAGTGCGCACACTTCTCAGATTTGAAGTAGTGGACAAGGATTTGAAAAATCTGGAGGTAATTGAATTCAAAAGATAAAAAAACCCCCAAAATTGGCATATTTCGGGGGCTTGCACTAATACGTACTAAGAAATGGTTTTAACGTAATCGATCTACAGATTTTACGAGATCCTCGTCCCTTTTGATGGCCTTATTGGCCAGCACTAGTAAAACGATAGAAATGATGGGAAGTAGCACCCCAATACCCTTCTCTGAAACCAAAGTCTCTCCGGGTACCGTTAGAGATCGATAAACGAAAACTCCCAGTAATACAAAGTTTAATATGATACTCACGCGATTCAACATAAATTGATGAATACGCTTCTTATATTTAAAAACTGATAGTAAGGTCAGAAGAACCGAACCTCCTATCAATCCTAAAACCAAAGGTTCATTCTGATGAATAGTCACGGTTCCTGTCTCATCCTGAATTTCAGGAAACACAAGATACAACAATCCTATCGCTAAGATAGATAGAATCATATATAGGGTCTGAACTCGTTGCAACATGACTAATAGGTCAATAAGGCCACAAAAATAGCGTTTCTTTTGTAAAAAAATAAACTCAATATTCAAAATAATGTTGTAATATTGCAAGACTATTCGTAACCATCTCAATAGAGGTTACTTAGTCTCCAGACACAATTTTCAACTATTTTATCTCTTATTGAAAAGATACTATACTCTTAATTCTCACTTAGTACGTTTACATGTTTGAAATTTCTGAACTTAAAGAAAAAAAGCTTCCTGAATTACAGGATCTAGCGAAGGATTTGGGCGTTCCCAAATACCGCACCCTTAAAAAATTAGATTTGGTCTATCAAATTTTGGATTATCAGGCGGCCAATCCAAAAGCCGTGAAAGCAATAGCCGAAGAATCCAAAGGAACACCATCTCCGGTAGCTGAATCACAAAGAACAAATCCGGAGCAAAAACCGGCACAAAGACCGGCGCAAAACCCACAGCGAGAACATCGCCAACGAGAACCTCAACGAAATGATACCCGGCAGGATAATAGGAATCTAAAAAGCCCACAAAAGCCTCAACATCAGCCTGCAAAAACAACACCGCAAGGGCAAGGTAATCAACCTAATCAGCCTAATCAGCCCCGCCCTCAAAAACAGCAAAACACTAAGAACGAACCCGATAGAAATCGAAATAAAGACGGCAATAAACAGCACACAAGCGGACCTCAAAAGCAGCACTCCAATAAGAATGAGGATTCCCACGAATCCAAAAATAATGGTAACCGAGATACCCGGAATCGCTATCGCGAACCGGATTTCGAATTTGATGGGATCATTGAGAGTGAAGGGGTACTTGATATTATGCAAGATGGATATGGATTTTTAAGATCGAGTGATTACAATTACCTATCGTCACCAGATGATATTTATGTTTCTCAATCCCAGATTAGATTATTCGGACTTAAAACCGGAGATACGGTATTAGGCGAGGTTCGTCCTCCAAAAGAAGGTGAAAAATACTTCCCGCTTATTAAAGTGAATAAGATAAATGGCTTAAGCCCCAATGTGGTAAGAGACCGTGTCTCATTTGAGCATTTAACACCCTTATTCCCAACAGAAAAATTCAATATCGCGGAAAAACAAAGCACTGTTTCCACACGGATCATTGATATGTTTGCGCCTATTGGAAAAGGACAAAGAGGAATGATCGTGGCTCAACCTAAAACAGGTAAGACGATGTTGTTGAAAGATATAGCCAACGCAATCGCTGCAAATCATCCTGAAGTTTATCAAATTATTTTATTGATCGATGAACGTCCTGAAGAGGTAACCGATATGCAACGCAACGTAAAAGGCGAAGTGGTGGCTTCCACTTTTGATAAAGAAGCCACAGAACACGTTCGAGTTGCAAACATCGTATTAGATAAAGCAAAACGTTTAGTAGAATGTGGACATGATGTCGTTATCCTTTTGGACTCTATCACACGTTTGGCGAGAGCATACAATACCGTGCAGCCTGCGAGTGGTAAAATTCTTTCCGGAGGTGTGGATGCCAATGCATTACACAAACCCAAACGTTTTTTCGGAGCTGCCCGTAACATTGAAAATGGTGGTTCACTAAGTATTATTGCCACGGCATTAACCGAAACCGGATCAAAAATGGACGAGGTAATCTTCGAAGAATTTAAAGGTACCGGTAACATGGAACTTCAATTGGATCGAAAGATCTCCAATAGAAGAATTTTCCCTTCCATCGACCTTACGTCTTCCAGTACCCGACGCGATGACTTACTTTTGGATGAAAATGTGATTCAAAGAATGTGGGTGATGAGAAAGTATTTAGCCGATATGAACCCTGTAGAAGCCATGGAATTTATTAACGATCGTATTAAGAAAACTCGAAATAACGAAGAGTTCTTGATCTCAATGAACGGATAAAATTCGCGCTTAAATTCATAAAGAGGGACCATAATGGTCCCTCTTTTTTTATTCTCGATTTTTATTATTTAACAAGTATATTTGTTTGAAACCATTCTAATGAAATCGATTTTTTACCTCTTGTGTATCCTTTCACTTATTTCCTGCGCCGATCCTAAGCCGGAAATAAATAGGGATTTCACTACTGCCTTTGAAAAATCAGAAGGCACCCAAACTCCTACCTATCACGAGGTTATTGCATATTATAAAAACATAGCCCAGGCTTTTCCTACCATAGGGGTCTTTGAAATGGGCATGACCGATAGTGGAGAACCTTTGCATTTGGTGGTTTTTGACAAAAACGGTGTTTCCAAAAATTACCTCGAAAGTGACAACAACAAAACGATACTATTGATCAATAACGGGATCCACCCGGGCGAGAGTGATGGTATCGATGCCTCTATGATGTTCCTGCGAGATCTGGCCAATGGAAGCATTCCATCACCGGAGAATACAGCAATTGCCATCATTCCTATTTATAATATAGGTGGAGCATTGAATCGAAACAGTACTTCAAGAACCGATCAAAATGGTCCGGAAGCTTACGGATTCAGGGGGAATGCCAGAAATTATGACCTCAACCGTGATTTTATCAAAGCGGATACCAAAAATGCAAAAGCCTTCGCCCAATTATATCATTTATTAAACCCGGAATGGTTTATCGATAACCATGTGAGCAATGGTGCCGATTATCAATATACCTTAACACATTTATTTACACAACACAACAAATTAGGCGGAGATATGGGAGACTATCTCCATACTGCCTTTATGCCTGAATTTGTGGATTCCTTGGCTTCGAAACAATGGGATATCACTCCTTATGTCAATGTCTTCAATCAAACTCCCGAGCAAGGATTCTCCCAATTTATGGATCATCCAAGATATTCCACAGGATACACTACCCTATTCAATACCATTGGAATGATGGTGGAAACACATATGTTGAAGCCTTATAAGCAACGTGTAGAAGGCACCTACGAATTGATGAAAACTTTTTTAGCCTTGGCCGACAGAGATGCTAATAAAATAAGGGAGCTAAGAGCCAAATCGGTCGAAAACCTCCTCCCGGGAAATACCTATCCCATTTCCTGGACGATTGATAGCACCCGAACAACAACCTTTGATTTTAAAGGATTCGACGGAACTATGGAAATTAGTGCCATAACCGGTGCTAATCGATTGAAATACCATCGGGATCGACCTTTTATAAAACCACTTACGTATTACAATTACTTCAAACCGGATCAACATATAACGATTCCTTCCAAATATCTCATTCCGAAAGGCTACTGGAATGTTATCGAGCAATTAGAAAACAATCAAATTATTTTTAATGAAATTAAACAAGACACGCTTCTAATGGTAGAGGTCTATAAGATAAAAGATTATGCCACTTTTGACGAGCCTTTCGAAGGTCATTACCCTCATTATAATACCCAAGTAACTTCAACGAGTGAAACAATGCAGGCGCATCAGGGGGATGTCATCGTAAACACCCAACAACCGGGAATTCGATATATCCT
The DNA here is from genome assembly GCA_024643385.1 of Flavobacteriaceae bacterium. GTDB lineage: Bacteria > Bacteroidota > Bacteroidia > Flavobacteriales > Flavobacteriaceae > JAHEMZ01. The sequence continues at coordinate 40,448 of JAHEMZ010000003.1, forward strand.
TGAAACCTTGGAACCATCCGCACCGGATTCCTTTTTCAACTGGAACTACTTCGATACTGTTTTACAGCAAAAGGAAGGTTTTTCACCCTATGTATGGGAAGATATGGCTTTGGAATTCTTACAAGCCAATCCTGAGATAAAAAATGCCTTTGAGACAAAAAAAGCGAACGATGCAACTTTTGCAGGAAATTGGTACGAACAATTGGATTGGATTCACAAACAGTCATCCAACTATGAAAAATCACATCTGCGTTATCCTGTCGTTCGGATGAGAGATTAAATATTCTTTGGGAAAAAGGAGTTTAATGTTTTCGTAACTTTTTGTAAGGGCTTTTTGAGATTTTTCAAAATTCTTCCATTTTACCTTTTTGATTCCTTCATTGGATTGAGGTACTAATTCCCCATCATATTCCGTATACATTTCGTACCAAAAAGTAGCTTTGATCTTGAATTTTCCGTTCCGCTTGAAAACGTGATAAGTCTTACTGATAAATCGTTTCACTTCCAAACCTTTTACACCTGTCTCCTCCTCTACTTCCCTTATAGCAGCGGCTTCATAACTCTCGCCTTTATCGATATGTCCTTTGGGCAAATCCCATCGATCATTTCTATAGATAAAAAGTATTTCCTTTTTTTGATTGTAAACCAACCCACCGGCAGCTTCCACGAAGGGTAATTTTTTTCGAAGGAATTGCTCCAACTTCTCCGCGTTCTTATGATAAAGATTCACATAGATCAGCTCCCCATTGTTAATTTTTTTGATCAGTTTTTTGAAACGAGCAAGGCGCAGCGGAATAGCCGTATATTGTTTCCCTATATTTTTCTCGGTAGTGAGAATAATCGGGATGTCTTTCACAAAAACTTTATACATTTGCAGTATGGTTTTAAACAAAGATACAGCTCAAAAAACGGCCGAGTTACTATTGCAAATTAATGCAATTAAATTACAACCACAAAACCCTTTTACGTGGGCATCGGGATGGAAATCACCTATATATTGTGATAATCGTATAACCCTCTCATATCCAACAATCAGAAATTATATTCGCGAGAATTTGGCCAAGCAAATTGAATCGCTCTACGGTAAACCGGATGTCATTGCCGGAGTAGCCACCGGAGCCATTGGCATTGGGATGTTAGTGGCCGATTATATGAATCTGCCTTTTTGTTATGTAAGACCCGAAGCCAAATCTCACGGAAGAAAAAATCAGATAGAGGGACTACTGGAAGAGAACCAAAATGTGGTCGTTGTGGAAGATTTGATCAGTACCGGCGGCAGTAGTTTAAAAGCGGTGGAAGCCTTAAGGGATGCTAAAGCCAATGTAAAGGGAATGGTTGCCATATTTTCCTACGGATTCCCCATTTCTCAGGAGAACTTTAAAGCATCGGGAGTAACGTTACATACACTTAGCAACTATGAAAATCTACTAAAGCAGGCTGAGAAATCACATTATATCACAACAGAAGAAGCCGGTATCTTGGCAAAATGGCGTAAAAACCCATCAGAATGGGGATGAAAATGCTCTAAATAAATCTTGTTTGTAAAAAATATCCATGGAAATTAAAAGTAGAAAAGTTACTGTTCAAAAAAGTGCCGGAAATTTATTTCAGTACTTAAAGGATGTAAAAAACTTTGAGCAATTGATGCCCGAAAACATTAGTAAATTTGAAGTTATTAGAGAGGATGCCTTTGTTTTTGCATTGAAAGGAATGCCGGAAATTGCACTGGAAACAAAAGAAGCTGTAGCATCATCCAAACTTGTTTTAGGTGCCATAAGCGATAAAATTCCATTCACACTGGAAGGAACTATCAGCGATGTCTCAGAGAATTCATCAGAAATTGAATTGCTTTTTTCCGGTGATTTTAATCCTATGATGGCCATGATGATCAAAGGCCCTATCACCAAATTTTTAGAAACCTTATCAAGTCAAATGGAGCAGCTTCAATAGAGCAGTTGAAGTTCTTTCAATCGAAATCTTTGTATCCCCGTTTCTCCAACTTGTATCTCTAAAAAGCCTTCATCAGTAACTCCGCAAATAATGCCATTGAAACGTTGACCCAATGGGTCTTGGAAGGTTGATATTATCCCTTTTCTAAATAAGAAATTTTCATATTCTTGTTTAATCACTGCCATCGAAGTAGGATGTAATCGGTCTAACTGAAAGATAACATGGTGATAGATTGCATTCATCACCTCCCCCGACGCAAAATGAACACCTGTATTTATTAATAAAGAAGAGGCTTGCGGAAAATTTGGAAAGCTTTCGTTATTTATATTGATGCCGATTCCAATGACGCTCGTTGAAATTTGACCCTTCTGAAATTGATTCTCCACTAAAATTCCACCTACCTTTTTGCCGTCTGCCAATATGTCGTTTGGCCACTTGATGGCTACTTTTGGAATTCCTATCGACTCTAACCCCTTTTTTACCCCCAAACTAACCGCCATATTTACATAGAAAGCGGGGAAGGTAACCTTAGTGTAAAATCTTTTAAAGATACTGAAAGCAAGGCTTTTACCAATTTCAAAAAACCATTGGGAACCCATCTGGCCTTTGCCTTCAGTTTGATGCTCTGTATAGACTAATGTTTGGTCGTCCACCAACGAGTTCTTCGCCAACGATTTTAAATATTCGTTCGTAGAACCAATGGCACTAATTTTGATTACTTTCAAGTGAATTAATATTCTGTTAATCTAAGATTGTAATTCGTTTAAAGAAGCAAAAAAGTAATAAATTTGCAGAAATAAAATTTTTTAATGCAGAAAAAAGAAGTAGGAACAGATCAACTTGTTACATACATAATCAAGGGAATTGAAGAGGTAAAAGGTCAGGATATACAAATATTAGACCTTCGGGAGATAGAAAACACAGTTTGTGATTATTTTATTATCTGTAACGGTACTTCAAACACACAAGTTAACGCCATCGTTAACTCTATTCAAAAAATAGTTAGCAAAGCCATCAAGGAAAAACCCTGGCATGTGGAAGGTAGTGATAACGCCGAATGGGTATTGATGGATTATGTACACGTGGTCGTACATGTATTCCAAAAACACATTCGAGAATTTTACGATATTGAAGGATTGTGGGGGGATGCTAAAACCGTAATCATAAAAACCTCGTATTAAACTTAAAATGCCCCATGGCGAACGAAAATAAAAAACCTGAGATACGTAAACCACGATTCAATGCCTATTGGATCTATATTGCTATATTTTTACTCTTTATAGGATTGCAATTTTTTAGTGGTAGTAATTTTTCGGAACCCGCTAAAACGACACAAGTCGATTTTCAGAAATTTCTGAAGGAAGGCGATGTTGATAAAATTGAAATCGTCAATAAGAAAATTGCTAAAATATATCTTACTGAAGAGGCCAAGCAAAAAGAAGTACATTCTAATAAAACAAAGGATCGCTTACTGAAACCCGGACCCAACGATCCCTCCTATCAATTTGAATTTGGTGACCTTCAAAATTTTGAGAATGGAATCAATCAAATCAAACAAGAAAACAATCTAAACACTAAAATTGTTTGGGATACCGAGACCAATTTATGGGGAGAATTTCTCCCTTCTATTATCTTTTTCGCCGTCATCATAGGGGTTTGGATTTATATCATGCGTCGCATGTCTGCAGGGGGTGGCGGGGGCGCCGGCGGTCAGATATTTAATATCGGAAAATCAAGAGCCAAGCTATTTGATGAAAAAACAGATATAAAGACAACCTTTAAAGATGTTGCCGGATTAGAGGGTGCTAAAGAAGAAATCCAAGAAATCGTCGACTTCCTTCGAAGCCCGGATAAATATACCGCGCTGGGAGGAAAAATCCCAAAGGGAGCATTACTGGTGGGACCTCCGGGAACCGGTAAGACCTTGCTCGCAAAAGCCGTGGCCGGGGAGGCTCAAGTGCCGTTCTTCTCCTTATCGGGGTCTGATTTTGTAGAGATGTTTGTAGGAGTTGGTGCGTCAAGAGTACGTGATTTATTTAAGCAGGCAAAAGAGAAATCTCCTTCCATTATTTTTATCGACGAAATAGATGCCGTTGGACGCGCGAGAGGTAAAAACAACTTTTCAGGATCCAATGATGAGCGTGAAAATACACTGAATCAATTGCTAACCGAAATGGACGGATTCGGGAGTAATACTAATGTTATTGTAGTCGCTGCCACGAACCGGGCGGATGTGCTCGATAAGGCTTTGATGAGAGCAGGACGTTTTGATCGTCAAATTTATGTGGACCTACCGGATGTAAGAGAACGAAAAGAAATCTTTGAGGTTCATTTACGCCCGATCAAACAAGATGATACGGTCGATATGGACTTCTTAGCTAAACAAACACCCGGATTTTCAGGAGCGGATATAGCCAATGTCTGTAATGAGGCTGCACTTATTGCTGCAAGAAAAGAAAAAAAGGCAGTGGGGCGTCAAGATTTTTTAGATGCGGTGGATAGAATTGTGGGGGGGCTCGAAAAGAAAAATAAAATTATTACTCCGGACGAGAAAAAGGCAATTGCCTTTCACGAGGCAGGACACGCTACGGTAAGCTGGATGTTAGAACATGCTGCGCCATTAGTTAAGGTTTCTATTGTCCCTCGCGGACAATCATTGGGGGCGGCTTGGTATCTGCCCGAAGAACGACTTATTGTTCGCCCTGAACAAATGCTCGACGAAATGTGTGCCACCATGGGTGGAAGAGCCGCTGAAAAAGTAATTTTCGACAAGATCTCCACAGGTGCCTTAAGTGACCTGGAAAAAGTCACCAAACAAGCCAGAGCGATGGTTACTATTTATGGACTGAACGATAAAATAGGAAATCTGACCTATTACGATTCTAGTGGTCAAACCGATTATAACTTCAGCAAACCCTATAGTGAAAAAACGGCTGAAATGATCGATCAGGAGATTTCTGCTATGATCGAAGTCCAATACCAAAGAGCAATTGAAATTCTTCAAGAAAATAAAGATAAGCTCATTGAATTGGCTACTGAACTATTGGATAAAGAAGTTATCTTTAAAGAAAGCCTTGAACGAATCTTCGGAAAACGTCCATTTCATAAAGATGAAGCAGTACCGCTTATCACAAAAAGTCAAGATACCGAAAGCCCTGCTGCAGAAATAACAACTGACTAGATCAAATAAAGTCACAGAAAGAGAATGTTTTGTTAAGAATATCTAACTTCCGTTAGTTTTTATATCTTTGATAAAACTGCAATACTCCTCAAATTAAGTTTACATGAGTCTATTTAAAAGACTTTTAGGAAATAAATCTTCAGCTATAAATCCGAAAGATTCGGAGCACAGCAAGTATTTCCCTGAGGAAAGATTACCAATAGACGAGAAGTTTACTTATAACTTCAATAAAAATGGGGGCAAATTCTTGTACTGTGAGGACTGGGATGAACTGGAACAAGCCTTTGATAACATCTTATTGGAAAACGATTGGTACGAAAAAGATGTTCTTTGTTTGGACGATTCGTTAAAGAAAAAATTCGATGGTTACAATCTTAACTATGTGATGAGCGAAAGGGCAACGTTTCTTTTATCAAAATGTGAATCATTAGTCTCCAACAACGGATCCATCTTACTCAGTTCCAATCAAATAAAAGAGAAAAAGCTTCAGGAACTACCTTCCAATATTATCATTTTTGCCACGACGAGTCAGTTGGTTGAAAATATAAGTGAAGGTCTTCGAATTATAAAAAGCCGTAGTAAAAAATTCATCCCCAGTAACATTACAACCATTCAGGATTTCGAATGTGAAAAGGAAAAAGATTTCATGAGTTATGGTAGTAGCACAAAAAACCTATATTTGTTGCTGCTTGAAGATTTATAAACCACTCTTGAAATGCCATCTGGATATCAAAAACAATCCTTTAAAATAATCCGAAAGGCATCTCCGCAGTCTGTTAAAAAAATCATATTTTAGACAGATGAAAGAACTTATTGTTCGCGGAATTTCGGGAATACTGTACGTGACCATCATCATTTTTGCCATGTTTGCTTCCCGAGAATGGTTTCTCGCTTTGTTTTTCTTTTTAGGCATACTGACAATCAACGAATTTCAGAAGTTGGTAAAACTAAATAGCTATATTTCCTTTATTATATTTCCGCTGCTCTTATTTTTTCTCAGTTACCGTCTTATTGATTTAAACGCGATCTATTTGTACGCTATTCTCGCTGTTTTCATTAATCTTTTTCTAATGAAAGACATTTTAGTGACAAGTAAAATTCCCATGTTTGAAAAGAAGAAATACATCACCTTGATTTGTTATCTCATGGCCGGGTTCATATTCTTAGGATTAATACCTTACCGAAACGGACATTTTTTTCCTAAAATCATAGTGGGAGTCTTTATCTTAATATGGGTCAATGATAGTTTTGCCTACCTTATTGGTAAGAATTTTGGAAAAAGAAAACTGATAGAACGTATTTCTCCCAAAAAAACGGTCGAAGGATTTATTGGCGGATTTACAGGTTGCCTTCTGGCAAGTTTCATTATCTTTAAATATCTAAATTCCTTATCCCTTTGGATTTGGATTTGTTTAGCGCTCATTGTTTCCATTTTAGGGACATTTGGAGATTTGATCCAATCAAAATTCAAACGGCAAGCGGGGGTCAAAGATAGCGGTGTTTTAATGCCCGGGCATGGAGGAATGTACGACCGACTGGATAGTGCATTATTTGTCAGCCCTTTTATTTATGCATTTTTAGAAGTAATAGACTATGTTTCATAAGGAAGGACACAAAATAATTGTAATCACCTTTATTTTCGTTGTGATTTGTTTCTTGGCGATCAATCGGTTCGTTTCGATGGAATGGTTGCAGTATCTTCTTTATACTATTGTATTCACATTATTTATTTTAATCCTTCAGTTCTTCAGAAACCCGAAGCGAAATAGTTTTTTGAATAGTAACGATGTGCTATCTCCCGTGGATGGCAAAGTAGTAGTGATCGAAGAAGTTTTTGAAAAGGAGTTTTTCAACGACAAACGGATCCAGATCTCGGTTTTCATGTCTCCCTTGAATGTGCATGTAACGCGATACCCTGTTGGAGGCAAAGTAGTGTTGAGTAAATACCATCCAGGGAAGTATCTGGTGGCCTGGCATCCAAAAGCCAGCGAAGAGAATGAACGAACTACCGTGGTGGTGAAGAATCAATCCTTCGGAAATGTATTACACCGCCAAATTGCAGGAGCTTTAGCCAAACGAATAGTTAATTATGCTTCAGAAGGGAATCAGGTAGCGCAGGCCGGAGAAAGTGGATTCATAAAATTTGGTTCGCGTGTAGATGTATTTTTACCATTGGACGCAGATATTAAAGTACATTTGAATCAAAAAGTAACAGGTGGAATTACCGTATTAGCTTCCGCTCATGACCAGTGAACAATTAGAAACGGCTTTTAAGAATGCGGTAGACAGCATTAACAATCATGTGGAACCTTTTCCTGCAGATGTGTTATTAAAATTGTATGCCTATTATAAGCGAGCCACCAATGATCAAAGTTCCCCCAATAGCAGCAATCCACTGATAAATGCATTTAAAACAAACGCACTTTTTCAGGCTAGGGATCTTACAGAAGAAGATGCCAAAAGATGCTATATTGAAACTGTAAACTCCTATTTTTTGTACCGAAAATAAAACCCAGCAGCTAAATTATTGCTTGTTTGTCGAAGTAATTATTTCAAAAGAATTGTAATCCATGAGTCCATCATCCTCTACAGTTTCTACGCAATCGCTCATTCTAAAAAGAAGAATGAAAGACATGATGTTTATATCGATGGGAGTAATTATGGCAAGTATTGGTCTTAAAGGATTTTTATTGCCCAATCATTTTTTGGACGGAGGAGCCATGGGGGTTGCACTATTGCTGCAAATTCAGATCGGCTGGGACCTTTCCATCTTAATTGTATTGGTGAATGTTCCATTTATTATCCTGGGAAAAAAACAAATTTCACTGTCCTTTGCCGTAAAAAGTGCTATTGCCATATTCGCCCTCGCTTTACTAGTGCATTTTATTCAAATTCCGGTGATTACAGCCGATAAACTCCTAATTGCCGTTTTCGGTGGTTTTTTCTTAGGGGCCGGAATTGGTTTATCTATTCGTGGGGGGTCTGTGATTGATGGTACCGAGGTCCTAGCGATCTGGGTAAGCCGAAGGTCCAGCCTAACAGTAGGTGATTTTATAGCACTTTTTAATATTGCTCTTTTTGGGTTTGCCGCATTAGTGGTGAGTATTGAAACTGCGATGTACTCCATGCTTACTTATCTGGCCGCTTCTAAGACCATCGATTTTATCCTTAATGGAATTGAGGAATATATTGGGATTATGGCGGTTTCCGATTATTCTGAAGAAATTCTACTCATGATCACACAAAATTTAAGAAGAGGAGTAACCGTATTCAAATCGGATGAGGGCTTTGGAAAAAAAGGGGGTTCTCATTCCGATCGAAAGATTATCTTTTGTGTTGTAACCCGATTGGAAGTTTCAAAAGTGATTTTAGAAATTGAAAAAATAGATCCGCTCGCTTTTGTAATTCAATACCCCATTCGTGACACCAAAGGCGGAATGATCAAGAAACGTCCATTACATTAGCCGTTCAGCAACAAAAAATGATATTCCCGACAAGCTATTTCAGTCCTGCCAAACTCGATTTGAGTGTCTGAATTTTAGCCAGCGCATCCGCCTCTTTCTGACGTTCCATGGCAACTACTTGTTCCGGAGCGCTATTTACAAAACGTTCATTTTTTAATTTTATCTGGACGCTGCGTAAAAACCCTTCTGTATATTTTAGTTCTTGTTCCAAAGTTGCAATTTCAGCTTCCACATCAATGGCCCCACCTACCGGAATAAAATATTCATTACTCTTTACCCTGAAAGTTAACGCGCCGTCCAGTTTTTCGGTGATATAATTTATTTTGGATATATTTCCAAGTTTAGCAATAACTACATCAAAATCCACCGACGCTTTTTCAGCATTCATGACTGAAAGGGAAATCTCTTCTTTGAAAGAAATATTCTTATCCTTTCGGATCGCACGAATCCCGGAAATAACTTCTCCGGCAAAATCAAACTCCTTAATTATTTGTTCATTGAAATCGGTCATCACGGGCCATGTTGAAATAATCAAAGCCTCTTTTGGACTTCTGGGCGTTATTTGCTGCCAGATCTCTTCAGAAATAAAAGGAACAAAAGGATGTAATAACTTCAAATTATCTTCGAGTATCGCAATAACAGCGTCATAGGTGGATTGAGCAATGGGTGACCCATAAGCGGGCTTTACCATTTCCAAGAACCAAGAACAGAAATCATCCCATATCAATTTATAGGTCGCCATCAAGGCATCACTGATACGATATTTGCCATAATGATCTTCAATTTCGGAAAGTACTTTTTGAAACTTATGCTGATACCATTCTATGGCTATTTTTGAACTTTCAGCTACCTCCACTGAGTTTGAAATTTCCCAACCATCAATCAAACGGTAGGCATTCCATATTTTAGTCACAAATGAACTTCCTTGTTTACAGAGATCCTCATCGAACATAAGATCATTTCCCGCCGGAGAACTAAGTAGCATTCCTACCCTAACCCCATCCGCACCATATACTTCCATTAGATCTATCGGGTCCGGAGAATTACCTAACGACTTACTCATCTTTCGACGTTGCTTATCTCGAACGATTCCTGTTAAATAGACATTTTGAAAAGGTTTCTCATTTCTGTATTCATATCCGGCGATGATCATTCGGGCCACCCAAAAGAAAAGTATCTCCGGAGCCGTCACCAAATCATTCGTTGGATAGTAGTAATTGATCTCCTTATTGTCGGGCTCTAAAATTCCATTGAATACACTAATGGGCCATAACCACGATGAAAACCAAGTATCGAGCACATCGGGATCCTGTTTTAAATCGGACTCCAATAATGCTGCATTTCCCGATTTGCTTCTGGCCAATTCCAAGGCCTCAGAAGCATTTTCCGCTACTACAAAATCATCTTTTGCGACTCCGTAGTAATAGGCAGGAATTTGTTGACCCCACCATAGTTGACGGCTGATATTCCAATCGCGAACATTTTCCATCCAATGTCGATAGGTGTTCACAAATTTTTCGGGCACTAAATTTATTTCCTTGTTCAGCACGGCATCTAAAGCCGGTTTCGCCAGGTCCTTCATACTAAGAAACCACTGATCACTTAATTTGGGTTCAATGACAGCTCCCGTACGTTCACTGGTTCCAACTTTATTGATATGTTGCTCAACTTTGGTCACTACCCCCAAGGATTCCAACTCCTTAACAATTTCCTTTCGTACTGCGAATCGATCCTTTCCTTCATAATGCATCCCAAAATGATTCAAGGTAGCATCATCGTTAAAGATATCGATCACTTCCAATTGGTATTTATCCCCCAACATCTTATCATTCTCATCGTGGGCCGGCGTAACTTTTAAACATCCGGTACCAAAATCCATGGTAACATACTCATCAACTATTATAGGCACCGATCGATTACAGATCGGAACGATCGCGCGTTTCCCTTTTAAATGCGCATAGCGTTCATCGTGAGGATTTACACAAACAGCGGTATCTCCCATGATAGTTTCAGGGCGTGTGGTAGCAATAGTGACAAATTCTGAAGAACCTTCAATGGCATATTGCAAATAATATAAATTTCCTTGTTTCTCTTCATAGATCACCTCCTCATCGCTCAAGGTAGTTTTGGCTTGTGGATCCCAATTCACCATCCTATAACCTCGATACACATGACCTTTTCTGTAGAGATCCACAAACACCTTTATGACTGACGCAGAAAGATCATTGTCCATCGTAAATTTTGTTCGTTCCCAATCGCAGGAAGCTCCCAACTTTTTCAATTGCTCCAATATGATACCACCATGCTTGTGTGTCCATTCCCAGGCATGTTCTAAAAATTGTTCTCTCGTTAAGTCGAATTTTTGGATCCCTTGTTCTTTTAACTTTCCAACGACCTTGGCTTCCGTCGCAATGGAAGCGTGGTCGGTTCCTGGCACCCAGCAGGCATTGTATCCTTTTAGTCTCGCCCTGCGAATCAAAACATCCTGAAGGGTATTGTTCAGCATGTGTCCCATATGCAAGACTCCGGTGACATTGGGTGGAGGAATAACGATGGTATAAGGCTCTCTTTCGTCCACTTCACTGTGGAAAAAATCATTTTCCATCCAGTAGCCATACCACTTATCTTCAACGCTTTTTGCATTATATTTTGACTCCAATGCCATTTTTGGTCTGATTTTTGAAACGTAATGTGCAAAAGTAGGTATAAGTTAAAGATTATAAAAGTGTAAAACATATTTTGCGCGTTGAATAAAAGTTACCTACTTTAGTACCATTAAAATAACAAAACCATGAAAAAATTTATTCTAGTAGCAGTTGTAGCCTTGATTAGTTTCGCCGCCCAAGCGCAAGCGAAAATCGAATTTAAATCCGAAACGATCGATTACGGTCAAATTGCTAAAGGCAGTGATGGCGTTCGAGTTTTTGAATTTACCAATACGGGAAATGAAGAGTTGGTGATTTCGGATGTTAAGTCTAGTTGCGGTTGCACCGTTCCAGAAAAACCGAAAGATCCAATCGCTCCGGGAAAAACAGGCGAGATCAAAGTAAAGTATGACACAAAAAGAGTAGGCCCTATCCGCAAAACGGTAACCGTATACTCTAACGCCGCAGAACCTATAAAAGCTTTAAAGATTAAAGGTGAAATTTTGGACGACAAAAGCGTTTTAGAAAATTAAGAGCTCCTAGTTTTCAATCATTATTAAGGCCCTTCTTTCGAAGGGCCTTTTTTTTTTAAATCATTTCTTTCAAAACAAATTTTCGTTTAACCAACTTTCCATTTCGCTTTATCTCCATTTGTATTTTTCTATCTTCTTTGGATGAAAATAATTCAGTTATTTCATACAGCTTGTACTTATAGGCCGGCTTACCATTAATTGTCACCACTTCGTCACCTTTCATGATATCCGCCAGATCAGCCGGAGATCCTTTTCTCACTTCAGAAATCACATAACGAGGGGCCAGAAAAAAATTTAAAATAGGATTTACCTTGATCTCTATGGCATCGCTGGCAGTATTTTCATTAGGGGCCAGACTAAAAGTATTTTCATTATCAACGAAACTGTTAACAGAAACAGCTCCATCATGCTCCACCACGATACCTGCCATGTTATAGTGAAAGGGATCATCATAAAAACGATTCTTTTTAAGTGTTATTTTACGGGAACGATAATCCATAATTACGGTAAATCGTTTTAAGATCTCTGCTCCGAGACTCCCCTCTCTTTCAGAAAATAGCACAATTTCTTTAGTAGCTTCCGAATTTGGAAATGCCACCGTCACTTTATTAAAGGTAAAATTACCTATAGAAAAGTTTTCTAACTTGGCTCGCTTCCCGTAGATACCTCCACTAATTCCAAAACCCAAAAAGTCTTCAAAATAATTGACAGAAACCTCATCAATCACCCGCGCTTCATCAAATAACCACAAAGCATCACTCGATCCTGAATCCAACAATAATGTAACATTCTCAGTAACACCTCCGTGAGTGACCATGGGTGAAATATAAGGTTTATCATCATTGAAAAACAAATCAAAGGTTTCACATTTCTTGCATGACTTCGCCTGGTATTGCAATGGATCGTAGAAGATAATTGTTTCAGAACTGTAATCGATCTTTACCACAAAATCTTTAAAAAATTCATAACCCAAAACACCATGTATAGGAATCCCCATACGTGGCGAAAAATTGATGGATTCATCAAATATTACGTAAAGTGTACTCTTTCGGTCCACCGCATTTCCTATCTGTATATAATTTTCCGAGCTTTTTAAAGCATCAATTGTCCCTCCGGCTCCCAAACCACGTATCTTAATTGGAGTCACATTTTTTATTTCTAAGGAATCTATTTCTGAAAGACTAAATAATAACGAATGCCTTGCTCCTGTATCCAGAATAAAACTTAGCTCCTTCCCGTTCACCATCACCGGAATGACCACCAGATTATTAAGCAATTGAAATGAAATCCGATCTCTTTTCTCATGATTGGGAAGTCGAAATCCGCCCTGAGCTGTCAAGGAAGACACGCATAATAGGAATGCCAACGTGAGAATGTTCCATGACGGTATAACTAAAAATCTTTTCATTCTTTAAAAGATATAAAAATTGCCACAAATAGAAGTTCAATTTCCCCTATTTTGATAATATTTTCAGAACTTTGCACTCTAATTTTATATAAACATGCCCAATGTATCTTTAAAAGGTCAACATATGCCGGAATCTCCTATTCGGAAACTGGTTCCTTATGCTGAAATCGCCTACAAACAAAATAAAACGGTGTACCATCTAAATATTGGTCAACCGGATATAAAATCTCCACAAATCGCCATGGATGCTGTTGCAACTCATTCCTTGGAGATTCTTGCGTATACCAGATCAGAGGGTTCGGAAGAGTACCGCAATAAAATTGCGAACTATTATAAAAGTAAAGACATAGACGTTTCCGCACGCGAAATTATCGTAACGACCGGGGGCAGTGAAGCTTTGTTATTTGCGATGGGTACTGTTTGTGATACAGGAGATGAAATTATCATTCCTGAACCATTTTATGCCAATTATAACGGATTTGCCGTAGCGTCGGGCGTGAATATAATCCCTGTAATTTCAAAGATTGAAGATAATTTTGCCCTTCCTCCTATTGCAGAATTTGAAAAACTGATCACCCCAAAGACCAAAGCTATTCTCATTTGTAATCCCGGGAATCCCACCGGCTACTTGTATTCAAAGGAGGAAATTCAGACGTTGGCAAAAATTGTCAAAAAACATGATCTCTTCTTAATCGCCGATGAAGTTTATCGGGAATTTACCTATGACGGTCTTAAACATTATTCCATACTTCAGGAACCGGATTTGGACGAAAACGGAATTCTTATCGATTCCGTCTCCAAAAGGTATAGCATGTGCGGCGCAAGAATTGGATGCATTGTGTCCAGAAATAAGCAAGTAATGGCCACCGCCATGAAGTATGCCCAGGCTCGTTTAAGTCCGCCAACGCTCGCCCAAATTGCAAGTGAGGCAGCTTTACAAACGCCTCAGAGTTATTTTGACAACGTAATTAAAGAGTATGAAGAGCGAAGAGATATTTTAATCGCTCACTTAAAACAAATACCTGGATTAAAGGTAGGTGTCCCCAAAGGCGCTTTTTATTGCATCGTGGAATTGCCCGTAAAAAATAGTGATAATTTCGCCCAGTGGTTGCTGGAGAAATTTGATGTAAATGGAGAAACTATTATGGTGGCCCCTGCGGCCGGATTCTATTCCACACCGGGCGTAGGTCTAAACCAAATAAGAATTGCTTACGTCCTGAAAAAAGAAAGTCTTATAAGAGCTGTAGAGATCTTGAAAGTCGCCTTAGAGCAATACCAAGACTAATGCGTATTGAAGAAAACAGATCGCTTAAATTGTTCAATACTTTCGGAATTGACTGTAACGCTCGTTACTTCATTTCCGTAAATTCAAAAGAAGAATTACGGAATGTCTTGGCTTCAGAAAGAAAAAATGACCTATTTGTTTTGGGCGGAGGCAGTAACATACTGTTAAGCCGGGATATAAATGCTTTGGTACTCCATGTAGATATGAAAGGAATTCAGGTTCTCTCACAAAATAATGAGGAAGTGATCGTAGAGGCCCAGGCAGGAGAAAATTGGCATGAATTTGTACACTTTTGCCTTGCCCATGATTTTGGTGGAATAGAAAATCTTTCTCTGATTCCGGGGAATGTAGGAACGGCACCCATTCAAAATATTGGCGCTTACGGGGTAGAACTGAAAGATGTTTTTGAAAGTTGCACGGCCATAGAAATTGACACCTTGGAAGAAGTTCATTTTCGCAAGGAAGATTGCCGATTCGGGTATAGGGATTCCATTTTTAAACAGCAAGCAAAAAATAAATTTATTATCACAGCGGTACAATTTCGACTCACCTCAAAAAATCATAAGCTACATACTTCCTATGGAGACATACAGAGAGTCTTGGATGAAAAAGGTATTGTAAACCCCTCTATTAACGATGTTTCTCAGGCCGTAATCGCGATCAGGTCTTCCAAATTACCCGATCCCAAATTGCTGGGAAATAGTGGAAGTTTTTTTAAAAACCCGATTATATCCGACCTGGAATTTAAAAAATTTAGGATTCAATTTCCGGAGGCTCCCTATTATGAAGTATCACCTACAGCATTTAAGATCCCGGCCGGTTGGCTTATCGAAAAAGCCGGTTTTAAGGGAAAAAGATTTGGCGATGCGGGGGTTCATGCCAAACAAGCATTGGTATTGGTAAATTATGGTAACGCCAGCGGAAAAGAAATTTGGGATCTGGCCCTTCGTATTCAAAAAAAAGTAAGAAACCTTTTTGGAATTACGATCGAACCGGAAGTAAACGTCTATTAGTTTTCATTCAGCACTTGATCTATAATATGAATTACACCATTGTTGCCTGAAAGATCTGAGCTGACAATTTTTGCTTCCTTACCCTGTTTGTCCTTTACCCACAATTCAACTCCTTTTTGAAAGACCACCAACTGTGAACCACCTAACATAGCGATATTCGTAGTACTTTTTTCACCTAAGAGGGTGGAAGATAAATTTCCGGCTGCCATATGATTCTCAAGCGTCTGTATCAATTGTGCCAGATTCGCTTGATTAAATAATTCTTTTCTTTTTGTTTCAGACAAATTTTCAAAGGCCTCATTTGAAGGAGCAAAAACAGTATAAGGGCCATCTTCCTTGGCAAGTCTATCGGTCAATCCTCCGGTAACCAGCGCACTTGAAAAAGTACTTAGTTCCCCGGTGACCATAATCTTACTCATGACACTTTTAATTACTTTTTTGTCAGCTTCAGTCAACTCCTTTTTTACTCCCTTTTCTATGACTGGCACACCTTCTTCCACGGAGGTAACTTCCGAATTGGCTGTTGAGTCATTCTTACAAGAAAAGAAGGAGAAGGTCAATAATAGGACGGTAAGATAAATAGAGATCGATTTCATGCTAGATTTTCGTTAAATGCTGACCAAAATTAATTAAATTCTTACCAATTCTATGAGAAAGGTTGTAATTTTGTACCACAATTTACAATTATGGGCCTATTGATCATTACATTCATTCTTTTGCTTTTGGCGTTCGCCGGAATAGGTATAAAACTATGGGCAAAAAAAGACGGGAAATTTGCTGGAACATGTGCCAGTCAGAGTCCTTTTTTGAATAAAGAGGGGGAAGCTTGCGGTTATTGCGGGAAAACGCCCGATCAGTTCAGCAATTGTAACGAAAATCCAAAACCCTAATCCAGCGCGTAGCCTATGCTGCTACTTATACTGTTCAGTGCGGTCGTATTACTAAACGTAATATTTTACCTTCGCTTTTCTAAATTCACCCTTTCTTCTGTCCCTGCCGAGCTAGCTAAAAATGATTTCCCTGTTTCGGTGATCATTTGCGCAAAGAATGAGGCCGAAAATCTGAAGGAAAATATCCCTTTGTTCCTCGAGCAAGATTATCCTCACTTTGAAATTATTTTAATAAATGATGCTTCCAGCGATGAAACTCAAGAGGTGATCGATGCATTTGTAGAAAGTGATCCTCGCGTAAAGAAAGTTGAGATCCAAAATAATGAGGCCTTTTGGAGCAATAAGAAGTATTCGCTTACCCTAGGAATTAAAAAAGCAAAACACAGCAGGTTGCTCTTTACTGATGCGGATTGTAAGCCGGCAAGTAACCAATGGATCCGTTTAATGACGGCGCCAATTTCAGAAGAAAAACAATTAGTTTTGGGGTATGGTGCTTACGAGAAACGTAAAGGACTTTTAAATGGATTGATCCGTTTTGAGACGGTAATGACCGCCTTGCAATATTTTTCTCATGCCAAAGCGGGCATGCCTTATATGGGAGTAGGTAGAAACTTAGCTTACACCTCACAATTGTTCTATGATACGAGGGGTTTTATGTCGCATATGCAAATCCTTTCAGGAGATGACGATCTTTTTGTAAATGAAGCTGCCACAAAGGAAAATACAGCGATCGTTTTTCAAACGGAAGCTTTCACCTACTCCAAACCCAAAGAGAGTTGGGGCGATTGGTTAAGACAAAAACGCAGACATGTTTCAACCGCTAAATTTTATCAAACAAAACACCAATGGGTTCTTGGTCTGTACTACAGTAGTAATCTTCTGTTTTGGGTGTTGGGAATTCTTTCATTCATTCTTGTCGATTGGAAAATTCCATTAACATTGATCATTTTTAGATTCACCCTTCAATATATGTTTATAGGAAAAGGGATGAAACTCCTGCAAGAAAAAGAATTACTTCCTTGGATTCCCTTTTTTGAGGTGTTTTTGGTATCGATACAATTAACTATCTTTATTTTGAATTCTAAGTCAAAACAGACTCGTTGGAAATAACAGATTCGGATATTAAAAAGCAAATCGCTCAAGCCAAGGAAGGAAAACAAAGTGCCTTTAATTTTTTGTTAGATTATTTTTGGAATCAGGTGTACGGCTTTCAGATAAAACGCATCAACAATGAACACGATGCCGAAGATATCACCATTGAAACTTTCGCCAAGGCCTTTGATAAAATAAGCACATTTGATGAGAACTATGCTTTTGGCACTTGGCTGGTCGCTATTTCAAAGAATATTCATATCGATAAGACCCGAAAGAAAAATGCCTCTGTTCATTTACATAGCACCGACACCAGTGAAGAGCATGTACAAAAGATTCCCGACCAGAGTCCTTCTCAGGAAGATCTGCTGATCACGGAACAAAACTTAGTCGAATTGCTTCGCTATATCAAACAATTGAAACCTCATTATCAAGAGATCATCAATTTGCGGTATTTTCAGGAAATGAGCTATAATGAGATCTCCGATCAATTGGAAGAACCCTTGAGCAATGTAAAGGTGCGACTGTTACGAGCCAAGAAGTTATTAGCAGAGGTCATTACTCAAAACAGGAAACATTGACGAGCTTCCTTAAAAAATTCGGCCCGGGATTTCTTTTTGCCGGTGCAGCCATTGGGGTTTCTCATTTAGTTCAATCCACCCGTGCGGGAGCCGACTTCGGATTTGGTTTGATTTGGGCCTTGCTTTTGATCAACCTTATTAAATATCCTTTTTTTCAATTTGGCCCGAGGTACGCTTCCGGTACAGGAGAAAATCTTTTACAAGGGTATGCCAAATTAGGGAAATGGGTGCTGGTAGCTTACTTCCTCCTTTCCTTTGCCACCATGTTTACCATTCAAACGGCAGTCACCATCGTCACGGCAGGAATAGCCTCATCGTTATTCGGAAATGGAACTTTAGTGTTGTGGACCACCATCATCACCTCCGTCTGTTTTTTCATTCTTTTATTGGGGCGATACCAGCTATTGGATTCTTTAATGAAATACATTGTAATAGTGCTTACCCTTAGTACACTGGTCGCAGTGATCTTAGCCACACAGAATTATGACCATCTGATTTCATTAGCGCAAACGATCCCTCAAGATGTGACGGGAATTGCCTTTCTCATCGCCTTTATGGGATGGATGCCGGCTCCGTTGGATATTACGATTTGGCAGTCGATCTGGACCGTAGAAAAACAGAAGTTGAATCCTTCGATGACCACCAAGCAATACTTTTTTGACTTTAATGTAGGTTATTTGGCGACCGTTGTACTTGGGATAGGTTTTATTTCCTTGGGAGCGTTGGTCATGTTTAATTCCGGGGAAAGTTTTTCAGGAAACGGCACTCAATTTGCGAATCAACTGATTGCTATGTACACCTTAAGTTTAGGCGATTGGGCTAAAATTATTATAGGAATAGCAGCCCTTACCACCATGTTCAGCACCACATTAACGACGCTGGATGCCTCTCCTCGAGTGATGCAGATCTCTTCGGAACTGATCTTTCAAAGATCCTTTCCCAAGGGCTATTTATTTTGGTTATTGATATTGATCCTTGGTACCCTTTCCATTTTTTTCTTTTTTGTTTCTGAAATGGGCCTCCTGATCCAAGTGGCAACCGTTTTGTCTTTTTTAACCGCCCCCTTCTACGCGATGCTAAGTTATTGGCTCCTCACCAGTAAGCATACGCCGGAAGCGATTCGCCCTTCAAGGGTACTGCGTATCTACAGCCTGATCGGTATCTTTTTGCTTATTGCTTTTAGTGTTTGGTATCTCACATCGCTCCTATAGACCCAATAAATTGCCACATTCAAAGTAGAAAGGAATATTTTTAATATCGTATCTTTGACCCCGGCTATGGAAACACAACTTACAGACCTTACAAAACCCACCTCCACGGAAGGAAGGATGGCTCCTAAACCCAAGTGGTTACGGGTAAAGTTACCGACCGGCAAGAAATATACCGAATTGCGCGGACTGGTTGAAAAATACAATCTACATACCATTTGCACCTCCGGAAGTTGCCCTAATATGGGGGAATGCTGGACAGAAGGAACCGCCACTTTTATGATCCTGGGGAATACCTGCACCCGCTCCTGCGGATTTTGCGGGGTGAAGACAGGACGCCCCGAAACGGTCGATTGGGACGAACCTGAAAAGGTAGCTCGTTCCATTAAGATCATGCAAATAAAGCATGCGGTGATCACTTCCGTGGACCGGGATGATCTAAAGGACATGGGGTCCATCATTTGGGCGGAAACCATTAAAGCTATCCGAAGAATGAACCCTGAAACCACCTTAGAGACTTTGATTCCCGACTTTCAGGGAGTTACAAAAAATATTGATCGGATTATTGAAGTACAGCCGGAAGTGGTATCCCACAACATGGAGACTGTAAAACGTCTTACCCGGGAAGTTCGAATTCAGGCAAAATATGAACGCAGTTTGGAAGTGCTTCGCTATTTGAAGGACCAAGGAATAAACCGAACCAAAAGCGGGATCATGCTGGGCTTGGGTGAAACGGAGTCGGAAGTATTACAAACTATGGAGGATCTTCGAACCGTTGGATTAGACATTGTGACCATCGGTCAGTACCTGCAACCTTCCAAACGACACCTTTCCGTAAAAGAATTCATCACCCCCGAACAGTTTAAAAAGTACGAAGAGATCGGATTGAAAATGGGCTTCCGCCACGTAGAAAGTGGAGCTTTGGTTCGTTCTTCCTATAAAGCTCAAAAGCATATCACGTAAATGAGTGCTCCCATAAAAGTTGGCATCAATGGCTTCGGAAGGATCGGCCGAACACTTTTTCGTTTATTGCAGGATCATCCCAAAATTGAAGTGGTTCACATCAACGATATCGCAGAGGGAGCGACCCTGGCGCATCTATTAAAATACGATAGTATCCATGGAAAACTAAAAGCGGATGTTTCGTTTGCTGATGGAAATTTCATTGTGAACGGAAAAAAAATTCGCTATTCTTCAGAAAAAAACTTAGAAAACCTCCATTGGGAAGGAGTAACCATGGTGGTCGAAGCAACAGGAAAATTTAGAAAAAAAGAAGAACTCCAACATCATATCACCGCAGGATGCGAAAAGGTGATCCTTTCAGTACCGCCGTTGGAAGATGACATCAAAACCATTGTATTAGGAGTCAATGATTCTATACTGGAGCCCGGTGACCGTATTGTTTCGAATGCATCTTGCACCACAAATAACGCGGCTCCGATGCTAAAAATAATCCATGAATTGTGTGGTATAGAACAGGCTTACATTACCACCGTACATTCTTATACTACTGATCAAAGTCTGCACGATCAGCCCCATCGAGATCTACGTCGCGCCAGAGCGGCAGGACAATCCATTGTTCCCACCACCACTGGAGCAGCCAAAGCACTCACCAAAATATTTCCCGAATTAGCCCATGCCATTGGCGGTTGTGGAATAAGAGTTCCGGTGCCTAACGGATCCCTTACCGATATAACTTTTAATGTTCTTAAGAAAACCTCCATCGAAGAAATAAATAAGGCCTTCTTTTTTGCTTCCCAAAACCAGCTGAAGGGCATTTTGGAATATACCGAAGATCCCATCGTTTCCATCGATATTGTAGGAAATACCCACTCCTGTATCTTTGATGCCGGTATGACTTCCGTGATAGGAAAAATGGTAAAAATTATTGGCTGGTACGACAATGAAACGGGATATTCGTCGAGAATTGTAGATTTAATCTTACAATTATCGAGGAAATAACTATATTTATCGGCGAAGTACGTAAAAATTAATGGGTTACACTTCTTTAAAACATAGGATAACGCTCCCGCTCTTGTTATTCATTTTCATGAGTATTTGTGCTTTTTCTCAAAGCACACAGGACTCTTTGAACCTAATCAAAAAGTACCACTTCGAGGGAAGAGAAATGGTAAAAACCCAGCATTATGAAGAAGCGATGGTGAATCTTGCCAGGGCCTTCAAACTTGCTAATTCTCCCAGTTTTATCGAGGAAAGATTAAAAATTCATTTCAGCATTGCTCAATTAAATTACAATCTTCAGAATTATGAAAAAGCTGCCAAGGAAGTTCGCAGCATCTTAAATCAAACTAAAGACACGGATAAGTTTCTGGAAATTGCTGAAGCAAATACCCTTTTGGGGTTGATTTACGCTCAAATCGGAAAGCTGGAAGAAGCTGAGATTACCCTGCGAAAGGCCGATAACTGGTTTACATCTCAAAATGACGAAAAAAATAGAGCCAATGTATTACTCGGATTTGGAATCTTAGAGTTAAAACGATCCAATTATAAAGTAGCCATCAACTATTTCAATGCCGCCATCCCTACATTTAAAACTTCCCAAGCCTTATATCAGGAGGGCTTCGCACAATTAAATAAGACGGAAGCACTCATTAAGGTAAATCCGAATGAAATTGAGAACAGCATCGCTAAGGCCAAAGAGAGTTTAAGGATCGTAAAGCAAATAGCCAATGCCAATCATTTCATCAAGCTTCAGATTGAATCTTATCGACTGTCTTCCTATATCGCCTTGCGGGATAACGATTATTCGTTAGCCGAAGAAAGTATGGCGACCTATGAGCGGAAAAATGATTCAATTTATCAAGTCTTTTTAAAGGCTATTTCTGCAAGTATCAATACAGAGAGTGATGTAGTAAACCTTAACGAGATCATTGACAAGCAGCAAAGTGATCTGGACAAACAACAAAAATCGATCAATTTCGGTAAAATGACTACCGGGCTGAGTATTGCCCTGATCGTAATTTTATCATTGCTTACCCTTTCCTTGTATAAAAACAATAACCTGAGAGCGAAGGCGAATGAACTGCTTCAGGACAAAAATAACGAATTACAATTGGCGAAAGAGAAGGCAGAGAAAGCTTCTTTGGCGAAGGCTCAATTCCTTTCGACCATCACGCACGAATTGAGAACGCCTTTATATGCCGTTACAGGTTTGACTCATCTTTTGCTGGAAGAAGACCCTAAACCCGACCAAAAGGAACATTTAAATTCCCTTAAATTTTCAGGTGAATATCTATTATCTCTTATCAATAATATCCTTGATCTGAATAAATTGGAAGCCAATAAAGTGGAAGTAGAGAAAACCTCTTTCCATTTGAAAAAGCGCATCAATGATGTATTGATTGCTCTTAAAAAATCGGCAGACGACCGGAAAAACAATATTCATTTAGAATTTGATCAGACCATTCCTGAAAAACTCGTAGGGGATCCGTTGAAACTTTCTCAGGTCTTGATCAATCTAATAGGCAATTCACTTAAATTCACACAAAACGGGGATGTATATATTCGTGTAAGTAATTTGAAAGAATCGAATAACAAGGTGCTATTACATTTTGAAATTGAAGATAACGGAGTGGGAATTTCCAAAAAGAAGCAAAAAAGTATTTTTGAATCTTTCTCTCAAGCCTCGTTACAGATCAATCGAAAGTTTGGTGGAACCGGACTCGGCCTCGCCATTGTGAAGAATTTATTGGAACTTATGGGCAGTAGGATACAGCTGGAGAGTCAGTTGGGTAAAGGTTCTAAATTTTGGTTCGACATCAATTTTAATGTTTCAGAAGAAGTCTCCGAAAACAAGAATCCTCAAAATATAGCTATCCCGGTAGATTATGCTGCCTTGGAGGATCGCACGGTTTTGGTGGTTGAGGATAATAAGATCAACCAGATGATCACTAAAAAGATCCTGGAAAAGAACAAAATGGTGTGTACGGTCGCAGATAATGGTATGGATGCCATTAAGTTGGTGCAGGACAATAATTTTGATGTGGTATTAATGGATATTCACATGCCCGGAATCAGCGGGATCGAAGCTACGCAGGAAATTAGAAAATTTGACAAGCAACTTCCTATTATTGCACTTACGGCTGTGACCATAGATGAGAACCTGGATGATTTCTATCGTGCCGGTTTTAATGAAATTATTCCTAAGCCATTTAAAACGGAAGAGTTTTTTGAAAAAATTTACCGCACCTTGGAAAATCGGAAAATGACTATCGACAGTTAATACTTTCTGAAATATTCCAACATCCTCATTACTTCCTTCTTAAAAGCAGCTTCTCTTTCGTATAAAAATTCTGTTTGTATGGGTAGGTAATACAAGGCATGTTTTCCTAGTCGATCCGCTAATCGCTGAAAATCTTTTTCCGTGGTTATGATCAATTCCTCTTTTTGAAGTTGCGTTATTTCAGAATTACTGAAATGATGATGATCTGCAAATTTCAAATGATCAAATTGGAATTGCTGATGCTTTAGATACGTCACCAAGGGATCCGGATTTGCTATTCCGGTGACCAGAGTAAAATGCTTATCCTTCAAATAGTTCAAAGGGAGCGTTTCTGACACACCATGTAAGGTTTCTTGATAGCCTATCTTTGAGAAATAAATACTTTGGTATTCCTTCAGCTGCATCTTAAATTGGATCTCTTGTAATTTGGCATAGGCCACTCGATCGGGACATTTGGTCACAACGATGATATCTGCCCGTTGATACCCTTTACGCGATTCTCTGAGATTACCCGCAGGTAAGAGACAATCGTTCATAAATAAGTCGTCAAAAGGAGTGAGTAAAATACTTATTGCAGGTCGCACTTTTCGATGTTGAAAGGCATCATCCAATACAATTAATTCCGCTTTAGATCGAAGTGCCTCAATTCCTTTACGTCTATCGGCACAGACCGCAACGATTACCTCGGGAAATTTACGTTTGATCTGTAAAGGTTCGTCCCCTACCTCTTTTGCAGTTGCATTCGTTCGAACTTCCAAGAATCCGGAAGTTTTTCGTTTATAGCCCCTGCTGAGTACTGCCATCTGATAATCCTCTTTCAGAAAAGAGACCAAAAATTCCACCATGGGAGATTTACCGGTCCCGCCAACAGAGAGGTTCCCTACCGATACGATTGGAATTTCATATTCCGAACTTTCCTTCCAACCTTGGTCATAGGCAAAATTCCGCGCAGCGGTTATCCCATCATATAAAATGGAAAAAGGATAAAGGAATTTGCGATAGTTCATTACACGAAAGTATACTTTTTTATCTTTACCCTAAAATTTAGACAATGACAGTTAAAGAGGTAATGGATTGGATGGAGGAATGGGCTCCCCTCGCCTATGCGGAAGAATTTGACAACACAGGCTTATTGGTAGGTGATAAAAGGTCCGAAGTTACCGGAATTCTGGTAACGTTGGATACCCTAGAATCTGTGGTAGATGAAGCTATTAAAGAGAAATGCAATCTAATAGTTAGCTTTCATCCGATCTTATTTAAAGGCTTAAAGAAACTAACGGGATCTACCTATGTGGAAAGAGTTGTACAAAAGGCGATTCGCCATGATATAGCCATTTATGCCGTACATACGGCTTTAGATAATGCATGGAACGGGGTAAATGCTGTGATATGCAACAAATTACAACTTACGGAGCGCCGCATTCTCATTCCGCAAGAGGGTACGATCAAAAAACTAGTCACTTATGTCCCGCATAAAGCAGCCGATCTGCTTCGGAATAAAATATTTGAGGTAGGGGCGGGAAATATTGGAAATTATGACCATTGCAGTTTTAATATAGAAGGTATCGGTACTTTTCGAGGGAACGAGGATTCCAATCCTATCATTGGTCAAAAAGGGGAAACACGTCAGGAAGCTGAAATTCAAATAGGAATTACCTTTGCCAAACATCTGGAAGCAAAAGTTTTAAAGGCATTATTTGAGAGTCATCCGTATGAAGAGGTAGCCTTTGAAATTACCACGCTCGAGAACTCCAATCAACATATTGGAATGGGTATGATAGGTACTCTTTCCGAAGCACTGTCCGAAAAAGATTTTTTGCAGCAATTAAAGGAAACATTCAGCACCGGGGTGATACGCCATTCTCAATTCACGGGGAAAAAAATTAAAAAAGTTGCGGTATTAGGAGGAAGTGGTAGTTTTGCACTTGGCGCCGCAAAGGCCTTAGGGGCCGATGCTTTTGTTACTTCCGACGTGAAATACCATGACTTTTTTGCAACAGAAGATCAAATTCTTTTAACTGATATTGGGCATTATGAAAGTGAACAATACACAAAAGAGTTAATAGTTGCATACCTTAGCAAAAAAATTAGTAATTTTGCACCCGCCTTGTCAGCAGGCAAGGTTGTTTTATCTAAATTAAACACCAATCCTATAAGCTATTATTAATTTATGGCAAAGAAAACCGAAACCACTGTAGAAGAGAAGTTAAGAGCGTTGTTCGATTTACAATTAATCGACTCCCGCGTGGATGAAATTCGTAATGTTCGTGGAGAGCTTCCGTTAGAAGTACTCGATTTGGAAGATGAAGTAGCCGGGATGAACACCCGTATGGAGAAACTAAATGCCGACTTAGAGAGCATCGAAGAAAGCATTAAGGAAAAGAAAAATCTTATCGAAGAGGCGAAGGCACTTATCAAGAAATACACTACTCAGCAAGATAAAGTTAGAAATAACAGGGAATACAATAGCTTGAGTAAAGAACTTGAATTCCAGGAACTTGAAATCCAATTGGCTGAAAAGCACATCAAGGAACACAAAGCTCAAATAGAGCAAAAGAAAGTAGTCATCGATGAAACAAAAGAGCGTTTGGCCGAGCGGGAAAATCATTTGAAACACAAGCAAGGTGAATTGGATGAGATTTTAGCGGAAACTGAAAAGGAAGAACAAGCACTTTTAAAGGAATCAGAAAAATACGAGCAGAATATTGAAGAGCGATTGGTAAATGCTTACAAGCGTATTCGTGAAAATGTAAAGAATGGTTTAGCCGTAGTGCCTGTAGAAAGAGGTGCTTCTGGAGGGTCTTTCTTTACGATCCCACCACAAGTGCAAATGGAGATAGCGGGTCGCAAGAAGATCATCACCGATGAACACAGTGGAAGGATCTTAGTGGATCCTGCATTGGCGGATGAAGAAAGAGAAAAAATGGATCAGCTATTTGCTAAATTGAAGTAATTCTTTTAACATACTATAACAAAGCCTTCACAAATTGTGAGGGCTTTTTTTATTACTTTTCTGAAAGGATTCTTACCTGAACCGACTGATGCTTTAAAAATAGACCCATGAACAAATATTTATTTTTCGCGCTATCCTTTGTAATGTTGAATTTGCCGGCTTCTTGTCAGTCGAATGAAAAAAACAAGGAAGCGGCCGCGAAAGCACAGAAAGAACTCAAACCTGTGCAAGTAAAGAGTGCGGATGGCTATGAACGCGCCTATTTTGCCAGCGGTTGTTTTTGGTGTGTGGAAGCGGTATACGAAAGTGTGAAAGGAGTCAAAGAATCTATTTCGGGTTATAGTGGAGGTCATACCGACAATCCTACTTATGAGGCCAGTAACACAGGACTTACCGGGCATGCAGAATCGGTGGAGATTATCTACGATCCTAAGATCATCACCTTTAAAGATCTGGTGGATGTTTATTTCGGCTCGCAAAATATCACACAAGTGAATGGCCAAGGGCCTGATAACGGAAGTCAGTATCGCAGCATTATCTTTTACCAGAATAAAGAGCAAAAAGTCATCATTGACGCCAAAATCAACGAACTGGAAAAGGAACTTGGCAAAGGTAAAGTTGCCGCACAAGTACTCCCCTTTCAAAAATTTTGGAAGGCGGAGGAATACCATCAGGATTTTGAGAAATTAAACCCTACACATCCCTATATTCAGAATATTTCCATACCGAGACTATATCGGTTT
Organism: Flavobacteriaceae bacterium; assembly: GCA_024643385.1. Taxonomy (GTDB): domain Bacteria; phylum Bacteroidota; class Bacteroidia; order Flavobacteriales; family Flavobacteriaceae; genus JAHEMZ01. Next base: position 67,637 of record JAHEMZ010000003.1, read on the forward strand.
AAAGCCAAATTTCCAGATTTACTGAAGCAAACAGCGCACGAATAACATCTCCCGGTCGAAACCTCTATACTATTTATTTAACCCGGAGGTATTGCTAACAGCTCTTCAAGCATGGGATAACATGTGAAGTTCAAACAGTCTGTAAATCATTCTTTATAAATTATAAGTCGTTAAATGTTATACCTAGATAAACCACAAAAAAATTACCTTTTTTCAGTAACTTTCCACCTTTAAAAGGGAATGCCATTGCCATGAACAAAAAAGTACTTAGCCAACTCTTACTTATCAGTCTAATTATCTTCGGTTGCAAGGCTGACGATGAAGGACCCGTGTATGAAGGAGACCTGGTAATTTCAACTTTGGAAGATTATAACAATTTTAATTATGAGTACGTATTTGGCACTCTTACAATTGAAAATCTAAACAGTCCGGACCTTTCCAAAATGCAAATGCTGACGGACGTAGGCGGTTTAATTATTCGGAATTGCGCCATGACTTCCCTAAGCGGTCTCGATAATCTAAAATTTATCAACAGAGATCTTATATTAGAAAACAACGAGAATTTAGAATCCCTGTGCTGTTTAAATAAGGTGGAAAGAGTAGAGTCCTTACAAATAATCAACCATCCAAACTTGATGAGTATTTCCGGGCTTTCCGGGATTAAAACGGTAAACGACACTTTAAGAATTAGGTTCGCCCCGCTGTTAAGCTCGCTGAATGGACTTGAAAACCTGAGCCGCGTGAATGCCCCTTTTAACTTAAATGAAGTGGGTATCACAAGCCTTAATGGTTTACAAAGCTTGAGTGAAGTTGAATCGCTTTACATGTACCGGCTTGATAATTTGATCACTGCGGAAGAATGGAGCCTATTTACGAAGATCGGAAGAGAATTAAGAATCGAAGCTTGTACGCAGCTTACCACCCTTAAAATGCCAAACCTTTTTTCGGTTCAAACGATTTTCATCGGAAATAATCCATCCCTTATGGAAGTAGATCTTGGTCAAGTGGAGAATGATTTGGAATTTGTTACTATAGCAGGCTCCGGTCAATTACAAACAATTCGGGGCTTAGAAAATGTGGAGCGCATTAGACTTTTTTCCTTGTCAGAACTTTTTTCATTACAAGATTTACTAGGGTTCTCTGGTCTTACTGAAGTTACAGGGGATCTAAAACTTACTAATTTGCACACCCTATCTTCTTTTGCCGGATTCAATAATTTAACAAGCGTTGCCACAGAATTCAGTGGAAATCCGATCATCGGTTCCGAGTTTCAAATTTCAAATCTTGATGGGATTGAAAGTTTAATAGGCTTGGACAATTTACAAACCGTTGGTCAAATTCGGATTCAAAACAATAATTCGCTCGCCAATCTGAACGGAACCAACCTACAAACTTCCTTTCCTTTTGGGTGTAGAATGTTTATAGAAAACAATACCAATTTGACCAACTATTGCGGTTTTACCAATTTTCTTAACAGCGTAAATGTAAATTCAGCCTTAATTGTAGATAATGCCTATAACCCCAACATCCCGCAAATACGTTCTGAAACCGATTGTAGTTTATAGAATTACTAACGGCTCCAAACTACTTACACACGATACCCTTTCGCAAGTATAGATTTCCATTCCGGATGCCTGGTTAAAAAAGCAGCGACAAAGGGACATAAAGGCGCCAAAGTAGCTCCTTCTTCCTTGATGAGCGTTAATACGGCCTGCACCAATGCCTTCCCCACTCCTTTTCCTTTTAATGCTTTTGGAACTTCGGTATGGGTAAGATAAATAATTCCTTGCGCTCTTATGTATTCTACAAAAGCCACATGGCCTTCTACGGTAGCTACGAATCGTTTTTCATCTATAACCTCAACGACGGATAATTCCATTCACTTACTTTTTATGGGTGCCGTCGCAAAAAGGAAATTTCTCCGATTTTCCACAACGACAAAAGGAAGCTCTGCGCTCCTTAATTTCAACCGTTCCATCAGGATGAGTAACCTCCAATGCGCTTAACACGATCACAGGTCCGTTATCGATAAGATTCACTTTTATCAATTCCTGATCTTCAACCACCGGAACGATCGATGCTTCAACAGTCGACCTTGTATAAGACAGCGCTCCACTTGGACATTTATCCACAGCACCCATAACCGCTTCTACGGTAGTATCATTCATCTGGATCCATGGCCTTTCTTTTGGTTTAAAAACACCGGGCAGCGCTTTTATACAATTTGCAGAGTGAATGCACGTTTCAGGCTTCCAAATTACCGTTAGGTCTTTAAGGGTATATTCTATTTTCTTTTCCATGCATTAAAAATAGTAAAATTATGAGAGGATTAATACTTTCCGTACTTTTACTGAAAAGATATTTTCATGCGAATCACCTTCCTCTGTATGTTTTTCTGTGTCTGCTTTTTTAGCTGTAAAGACCACTCGAATGACGAAAAATCCTCTATGAATGCCCCACAAATTTCCACCGCTGAAGCAATTGCCAACGCCTATGGTTATCATCATTGGAAAAATATCGAAACATTCACCTTCACATTTAATATTGATCGAGGGGAAAATCATTTCGAGAGAAGCTTTACATGGCAACCCAAATTGGATGAGGTTCATTACATAAGTGCTACTGATACTTTTTCCTATAACCGAAAAGATCAATTGGATAGTTTACAAATGGCAGCCGATCGTCGTTTTATCAATGATAAATATTGGCTCCTCGCCCCTTTCCAACTTATGTGGGATCAAAACCTCACTTTTTCTGAACGCAAAGAGGTCAAGGCTCCGATCTCTAAAGTTCCTATGAATGTCCTTACCGCCGTTTATCCTGATGAAGGAGGCTATACTCCCGGCGATGCCTATGATCTATATTATACCGATGACTACTTAATTCGCGAGTGGGTCTTCCGTGAGGCGAATCAATCCGAACCTTCCGTCATTACCACCTGGGAAGATATTCTGGAGCTGAACGACATGAAATTTGCACAAAGTCATAAAGACAGTACAGGTGGTTTTCACCTCTATTTCTCCAACCTATCCATAAAATAAATGATGTATCAGAATTCGCTGGAATATGCTCGAAAATGTGACCTGCAAGACCCGTTGCGATCTTTTAGGGATGAATTTTATTTTCCGAAGGATTCCCAAGGAAACCGGCTTATTTATTTATGCGGGAACTCTTTGGGGCTTCAACCCAAGAATACGGCAGCCTATATTCAGGAAGAATTGAATGATTGGGCGACTTTAGGCGTCGAAGGACATACAGACGCCAAACATCCGTGGATGCCTTATCATGAATTTCTCACCGATAGTATGGCCAAGATCGTGGGCGCTAAACCGAGTGAGGTCGTGATCATGAATGGCCTGACGGCCAATCTTCATTTTATGATGGTCTCATTTTACCAACCCACCCCTGAACGACACAAAATTATTATTGAAAGTGATGCTTTTCCCAGCGACCGATATGCTGTGGAAAGTCAGATAAAGTTTCATGGATACAACCCCAAGGAATCCCTTCTGCTTTGGTCTCCCAGAAAAGGGGAAGAACTATGCCGATTAGAAGATTTGGAAGCGTTATTGAAGGAACAAGGCGATCAGGTGGCACTCATCATGATCGGAAATACGAATTATTATACCGGGCAATCTTTTCCTTTGAAGGCGATTACTCACTTGGGGCATACACACGGCTGCATGGTTGGATTCGATCTCGCACATGGTGTTGGAAATATCTTACCCGAATTGCATGATACAGGAGCCGACTTTGCCGTATGGTGTACCTATAAATACCTGAACAGCGGCCCCGGAAGTCTTGGTGGTTGCTTTGTACATGAACGCCACGCACACAATTCGGATCTGAACCGATTTGCAGGTTGGTGGGGACACAATAAAACTACGCGCTTTAATATGCGTCATGAGTTTGATGTGATACCGGGTGCTGAAGGATGGCAACAAAGTAATCCTCCTATCCTGTCTATGGCTGCGATCCGTGCTTCCCTTGATCTATTTGATAAAGCAGGTATGGGAAGTCTGCGAAAAAAATCTATAGCACTTACCGGATATTTAGCATTTCTATTGGACGAAATGAAAGACGACCGTATCACTGTCATTACGCCTCGGGATCCGGAGGAACGGGGTTGCCAACTCTCCATTCAGGTAAAAAGTGCCGATCGCACTTTGCATGACCAACTTACCAAATGCGGCGTGATCAGCGATTGGCGGGAACCGGATGTGATACGAGTAGCTCCTGCCCCACTGTACAATAGTTTCGAGGATGTTTATACATTCGTAAATCGGTTAAAATCTGTTTTAAAATGAAGGACAACATACTTATCATAGGCGCGGGACTTTGTGGCAGCTTATTGGCCCTGCGAATGGCACAACGCGGCTATCGCATTACGCTGGTTGAAAAAAGACCCGATCTAAGATCGGTAACTCAAGATGCGGGACGATCGATCAACTTAGCCTTGAGTGATCGCGGATTAAGAGGACTTCGATTGGCAGGCGTGGAAGAAGCAGCTAAAAAACTATGTATTCCAATGAATGGCCGCATGATTCATGACAAGGAAGGAAATACCTTTTTAAGTCCGTATAGTGGCCGAAAAGGAGAATATATCAATTCCATCTCTCGTCCGGGATTGAATATGTTATTATTAGATGCCCTTGAAAAGATGCCGGAAGTGACTATACATTTTAATATGGCTTGTGAAAAGGTAGATCTGGAAAATGCCACGGCTACGTTTACCCATACAGAAACTGGTAAACAACAAACCCTTCAGGGCGACTTGCTGATCGGGACAGATGGTGCAGGTTCAGTAGTGCGAAAAAGTATGTTCGAACATCGAAAATTCTTATTCAGTTTTTCACAACAATGGCTGACCCATGGATATAAAGAACTTGAAATTCCGCCGGCAGAAGAAGGCGGTTACCGAACCTATAAAAATGCCCTTCATATTTGGCCTCGTGGAGAAGATATGTTGATCGCTCTCCCGAATCTGGACGGTAGTTTTACCGTAACCCTTTTCCTTCCTTACGAAAACAGCGATTACTGTTTCAATAACCTGAATTCAAAGGAAAGAGTGTTGGAATATTTTCAGAAGGAATTCCCGGATGCTTTGGCATTGATGCCGCAGTTGGCAGAAGAATATTTCCAAAACCCAACCGGGGCCCTGGGAACTATCAAATGTTCCCCATGGAGCTGCTATGGGAAGTCATTGTTGATGGGAGATGCCGCTCATGCCATTGTTCCTTTTTACGGACAAGGGATGAACGCCTCTTTTGAAGATGTGGTGGTTTTTGATGAAATTTTAAACGACCATGAAGGAGATTGGGGTCAAGTTTTTCTGCATTATGAAAAAGCCCGTAAAAAAGATGCTGATGCCATAGCCGACTTAGCTTTAGACAATTTTCATGAAATGAAGGAGCATACTGCCAGTGCGTTATTTCAACAGAAAAGAAAATTAGAAATTGCTTTTGAAACGCAACTCTCTGATCGTTATTACAGTAAATATTCTTTAGTTACCTTTAACGAAAACATTCCCTATTCGGAAGCAATGAAAAGAGGAAGGGCTCAGGATAAAGCGATCCTCAACCTTCTGGACGATGGTTTATTAAAGGACGAACTGAGTTTAGAAGAAAAATTGGCGCTGGTCGAAAAAGAAACCAATGCGATATTGCACGACGATGCAGTGGTAAAAAATCTATAATATGAGCAATACAAGTAAATTAGTAGAAGGGAAGGCCACACCACGTGGGGCCTATCCCCATATAAAAAGAGTGGGTGATTTTATTTTTGTCAGCGGTACCAGTTCACGTCTCCCCGACAATACGTTTGCAGGAGTGCATCAAGTAGATGCTATGGGCACCATGCGACTCGACATCAGAGAACAAACAAAAGCGGTTATAGAGAACATCAAAGACTATTTGGCCACGGAAGGTGCAACCTTGGCAGATGTGGTCGATGTGACTTCTTTTTTAGTAAACATGAACGACTTTGCCGGGTATAATGAAGTATATGCGCAGTATTTCAATAAAGAGACGGGACCGGCAAGGACTACCGTAGCAGTGCACCAGTTACCGCATCCCAACCTTGTAGTTGAGATCAAAGCGATGGCCTACAAACCTGTGTAAGATGCATTCGATCCTGAACTATATCGACGGAAAATATGTGGCCCCAATAAATGGGCAGTGGTTGGACAATTACCAGCCGGCCAAAGGAGAGGTCTATGGTCAAATTGCAAACAGTGATGCGGAAGATATTCAAAAGGCCTATGAGGCCGCAAAAAGAGCATTTCCAGGCTGGAGCGAAACTTCATTGGATGAGAAAAGTAGGATCCTATTAAAAATAGCCGATCTCATCGATCAAAATCTGGATCGATTGGCTGCCGCTGAATGTATCGACAATGGAAAACCATTGAGTCTGGCTAAGGCGGTGGATATTCCTAGGGCATCTGCCAACTTTCGCTTTTTTGGACATGCCATTACTCAGTTTTCGAGTGAAGCACATGAAAGCATCGGATTAGATACCATGAACTTTACGCTTAGGCAACCCATTGGCGTAGTGGGATGTATTTCGCCGTGGAATCTTCCTTTGTACCTTTTTACCTGGAAAGTGGCACCGGCCATAGCGGCAGGCAATACAGTGGTGGCTAAACCGAGTGAGATCACACCTATGACCGCTTACCTTCTGGGGGAACTATTGACCGAAGCGGGATTACCCAAAGGGGTATTAAATATCGTACAGGGTGCAGGTCCTTCGGCAGGGCAAGCTATTGTTGAACATCCCGGCATTAAAGCCATTTCATTTACGGGTGGTACCAAGACCGGGGAACATTTGGCAAGAACGGCAGCCCCCATGTTTAAAAAGCTTTCCTTAGAATTAGGAGGTAAGAATCCAAACATCATATTTGCCGATTGCGAGTACGACAAAATGCTGGAAGTAACTGTGCGCTCTTCCTTCGCCAATCAAGGTCAGATCTGTCTTTGTGGAAGCAGGATCTTTGTGGAACGCTCTATTTATGAAAAGTTTAAAACCGACTTTATCCATAAAGTAAAGAACTTGAAAGTAGGTAATCCTTTGGATGAGGTACAACTGGGAGCCGTGGTCTCTGAAGCGCATAGAAATAAAATTGAAAGTTATATTATGTTAGCCCGGGAAGAAGGCGGAACTATATTATGCGGGGGTCACCGTGTTGTGGTAGAAGGAAGTGAGAATGGGTACTATTTGGCACCGACCGTGATCGAGGTCTATGATGCACAATGTCGCGTGAACCAGGAAGAAATTTTTGGACCCGTGGTAACCCTTATGCCTTTTGAAACTGAAGAGCAAGCACTATCAATGGCTAATGGCGTGCCTTATGGGTTATCGGCTACCCTATGGACCTCCAATCTGGATCGAACCTTGCGTATGAGTAAAAAGATTGAAGCAGGGATCGTTTGGGTGAACACCTGGCTCAATCGGGATCTACGAACGCCTTTTGGCGGCGTGAAAGCCAGTGGTGTGGGGCGCGAAGGAGGCTTTGAGGCACTTCGCTTCTTTACCGAAGCAAAAAATGTTTGTATCAAATACGAATCGTGAAATGAATTTAGATCTAAGTAATAAAAATGCATTGGTTTGCGGCAGTACCGCAGGAATTGGAAAAGCATCGGCCATGGAATTGGCCTTATTGGGTGCTAACTTGACTTTACTGGCCAGGGACAAAGAGAAATTGCAAGAAACGTTATCTCTTCTACCCAATAATGGAAAACAGGTGCATGATTATCTGGCAGTGGATTTCAATAATCCCAAAAAATTGAAGGAGATGATCATTGAGGCCACCTTTCATAAAAACTATCATATTTTAGTGAACAATACGGGAGGACCAAAGGGCGGACCTATTTTCGCTGCGGAAGTAGATGAGTTTATGAAAGCATTTTCGCAACATGTGGTATGTAATCAAATTTTAGTGCAAAATGTGGTACCCGGAATGAAAGAAGCCGGTTATGGCAGGATCATTAATATTATTTCCACTTCGGTGAAACAGCCGATCGATGGTTTGGGAGTAAGTAATACCATTCGAGGGGCCGTGGCTAATTGGAGCAAAACACTGGCCAATGAACTTGGTGCCTTCGGAATTACCGTGAACAATGTACTTCCCGGGTTTACTGCGACCGACCGACTGGATGATATTGTTGCAAACACCGCTAAAAAAATGAACAAATCAGAAAAGGAGGCCGCGGAATTCATGAAAGGATTAGTTCCTGCCCGACGATTTGCCCAACCGGAAGAGATCGCTTTCACAGTTGCCTTTTTAGCCGGGCCATCGGCGAGTTATATCAATGGAATAAACGTACCCGTTGATGGTGGAAGAACAAAATCTTTGTAATTTTGACAGGCCCGCGTGAGGGATTGAACCAGGCTACCCTGCTTGCTTTCGGCAAGTATGTAGCGGTGAAAGCCCGACCCCGACCCCGATAGCTATCGGGAGAGTGGGGCACGCCAAACAAACACTACTATGAGACGTAAACTTCGCATTAACGGACATTCCCACCTACTTCCCTACCCGGAAGAGATTCCACCTTTCATGAAAGACAAAGGGATCTTTTGGGTAGATAAGGATCGTAAGTTCATGCTCCAAAAAGATTGGAGTCGACCCGTTACCGATTCCAGCTTTTTCTTAGATGAAAAATTGGCCTGGATGGAGCGTTTCAAAATTGATCATGCGGTGGTCCTGAACCTTTCCCAATTATATGGAAATGGGCTTCGTCTGGAAGAAATGAAACAGGCGTTGCGGTTTCAAAACGACTTCAATGCACGTATTCAGCATGATCACCCCGGGAAGTTTACCTGTGGCTTTGTGGTGCATCCGGGGTTTGCACGCGGTGCTCTTTGGGAAATGGAACGTTGTGTGGAAGAATTAGGTTTGCGGCTCTTGTGTTTACCAACGCATTATATGGATACCATTGGCACGTGGCGTTGTATTTTTGACGAGGAAAATGAGCCCATTTTTGAATTGGCGTCCAAATACAATTTGGCGGTCGAAATTCATCCGTATGACGGAGAAAAATTCATCAAATTGGAAAATACGGCGTGGCGTTTTCACCTGATCTGGATGTTGGCGCAATGCGCAGATGCCTATCACTTCTTAACATTAAATGGATATGCTGATAAGTTTCCTAACATGAGAACCTGTTTTGCTCATGGTGGACAATTGGCACAGATTAATTTAGGACGAAGAATTCAAGGATTTGATGGTCGTCCCGATTTGTTTGAAGGCAAAACCCACCCCAGAAAAAGTGTAGGGCACAGAAACATATTTTTTGACACTTTGGTCCACGATACCGGATCATTGGAACTACTTATCAAAAATCAGAGCAGCAAGCAGGTTATTATGGGCTTGGACGATCCTTATCCTTTGGGAGAAATGGAAAGTATTCCTCAATCTTCTTATCCCGGTAAAATTTTGGATCTGGCGCGTGAACGTGGAATAGTCACTCAGAATGATTGCGATGCTATTTGGGAAGATAATGTACTTCAGTGGTTGTTTGGGGAAGATCAAGCCGGCAAAGAAGCCTTGGTAAAAAAAATTCTGGGTTAATGGACCTTATTCCCAAAGAAATTGAAGAATATGTGGTTGCCCATTCACAACCGGAGCCGCCATTATTACAACAACTTAGTAAAGAGACCTGGCAGAAAGTACTTGCCCCTCGTATGTTGAGTGGACACTTTCAGGGTCGTTTACTCAGTATGATCTCCAAACTCATACATCCCAAAAACATACTGGAAATTGGAACTTATACCGGATATTCTGCATTGTGCTTGATGGAGGGTATTCAGCCGGATGGTAGGTTACATACGATAGACATCAATGAGGAACTATATTCCCTTCAACGAAAATATTTTAATAAGTCGGGGCAGGGTCAACGAATGATTCAACATTTAGGCAATGCGCTGACTATTATTCCTACACTTTCTGAGGATTTCGATCTGGTATTTATAGATGCTGATAAAAATAATTATCCCAAGTATCTGAATCTTCTATTGTCTCGATTAAAAAGCGGAGCTGTTATTATTAGTGATAATGTCTTATGGAGCGGGAAGGTAATTGAGCCCTTAAAAGCAGACGATGAAGACACTAAGGCGCTTCTGCACTATAATAAGGTTATCAACGAAGATTCCAGGCTGGAATCTGTAATATTACCTATACGTGACGGATTGACCATTTCTCGCATTATTTAATTGTTTTAAAATATTCTCTCTCAAGAAACATCTTATTCATTAGGAAGTACATACTATAGGCTATGACGGCCCCAATAACCCAACCCGCGATAATATCGCTGGGAAAATGTACCCCAACATAGATCCTACTCATAGAAAACAAGAAGGGCCAGATATAGATCAAATAGATCCAACGGGTCGATTTTCGAAGGCAAATCACTATAAATGTGGCGATCGCCATACTCACTGAAGCATGCCCGGAAAAGAAACTAAAGTCTACAGGAAATTGCAATACTCTAATCGCGTCTGAAAGTTCCGGCGTATGGCTTGGTCGCAGTCGTTCCACAGTGAGTTTGGTCAGAAATTTAATCCCGAAGGTAATGGCTAAAGTAAGAAGGGTAAAAACGGATACTAAAAGGGCTTTTTTTCTAGGGTAATACTTGAAGATGAGTATGCCAAAAAGAATAAAGAGAAAAATCCAACTTTCGATGCGGGTAACTACGATCCAAAAAGCATCATAATTTTCGGATCCCAACTGATTCAAAAAAATAAATAATTCCTTATCCCACGCTTTGAGGGTTTCAATCATCTAAAAGTTTCTTTTGACCGGACCGGTGATATCGTCTATATCCTCTTTTACCTTATCAATTTCTTTGGTCACTTCTTTAAAATCGATCCCTTGATTTTCGGCACTTTTGGTGATCTCCTTTTTGATGTCGTCGGTGGCATTTTTAATTTGGCGCATACCTTTCCCTAATCCGCGAGCAATTTCAGGCACTTTATCGGCGCCAAAAACCATAAGCACAATGAACAGGATAAATCCTATTTCTGCACCACTGATAAATAGAGGAAGGTTATACATACTGCAAATATACCAAAGTTGAGGTTCATTTATAAAAAAGCCTCACAAAACTTATGATGGCCTTTTTTCTGCAGGAATTACCCTTATTTTCTTTGCACTTTTCTTTGATCGAATCACATTCATTCTTTTTTTCTTGTACCTATTCCAACTAGGTTTTATGCACATAGAATTTATTAAGATCGGCAAAGATAAATAACGGTAGACAGGAAGAAAAAGGTAATATGGTCAAGTTTCATAAAGAAATTCAATAAATATAAAAGCACTGAATTCTATCAAAAATAAAACATGGATGCCTTCCTTGGGTAGTGCAGAAATTAAAAAATAAGAATAAAGTTAGTTTTCTTATTAAAATTCTTATCGCTCCGATAAGGTTTTGTTAAATTTGGGAATACAAACTTCCCCGGATAAAAACAAAACATGAAAAATTTAGTCGTTGCCAGTACCTCTACCTTGCATGGATCGGGTTATCTGGAATACCTTTATGAGACTTTGGAGGAGCTGTTTCGATCCACAAAAAAAGTGCTTTTTGTTCCGTATGCAAGACCCGGTGGAATCTCCCATGAAGAATATACCGAGATTGCAGCAAAGAGTTTTAAAAAAATAGACAAAGAGATCATAGGTATTCATTCGTATAAGAACCCTCTTGTAGCGCTTCAGGAAGCGAAAGGAATTTTTATCGGCGGAGGAAATACATTTGTATTAGTATCTCAATTATATCACTTTGGTGTGATGGCTCCACTTCGGGATATGCTATTTGAAGGGGTTCCTTATTTAGGGACCAGTGCCGGTAGTAATATCTGTGGATTAACGATGCAGACTACCAATGATATGCCTATCGTATACCCTCCTTCATTTAAAACATTAGGGGTAATACCCTTTAATCTGAACCCACATTACCTAGATCCGGATCCGCAGAGCACCCATATGGGTGAAACACGGGAAACCCGCATCAAGGAATTTCACACCCAAAATTCAATTCCTGTATTGGGTTTAAGGGAAGGAAGCTGGTTAAGGGTAAAAGGGGATGTAATTGTTCTTGAGGGAAAATTTAACGCACGAAGTTTTGAAAAAGGGAAAGAACCTATAGAAATGGCTGCCGGTTCTTTCATTAATTACCTTTAACCGATGGACCGAAAGGATTTTTTACGGACATTTTTAGTACTGGGAGGATATTCCTTATTTACTTCCTTTACGGAAGATAATCCTTCACAGGATTTTACAAGGGATCAACTCATTGGAAAAGGAAATCCTGATATTCTGGGAGAAAGCTATCTCACCACCATGCATCGCGAAACTGCTGTCGCTTTACAAAAAATGCGGACGGCAGCTTCCAAGGAGCACATCGACCTTGAAGTGGTTAGTGCTTTCAGAAGTTTTCAGCGTCAAAAAGAGATCTTCGAAAATAAATTTATTACTTATCGAGCCGAAGGATTACCTCCCTTGGAAACTATTGAAAAAATCATCGCCTATTCAACTATTCCCGGTACGTCAAGACACCACTGGGGTACAGATTTGGATCTTATCGATGGCAACAAACCTAAGCCCTCCGACGTACTTGTGGCAAAGAACTTTCACGGCGACGGTCCGTATTGTAAAATGAAAGAATGGATGGACCTCCATGCGAATGATTTTGGGTTTTACGAAGTATATACGGATAACAGCCTTCGCAAAGGATTTAAGTATGAGCCCTGGCATTTTAGTTATGCTCCGGTTTCGGTTCCTATGCTCAGAGCCTATGCAACTTTGGATCTGAAAAACATTTTGTTGGAGGAAAAGATCAAAGGGAGCGAGTACTTTACTGACTCCTTCATTGAAAAATACCGAAAGGAGAATATTTTTGATATCAATCCAAAACTGTTGTAAAATCAATACCCAACTACGATATACTTTTCCATGACAAGAAATTAGAAAACGAGCATACTCTGTGAATACCACTCTTAGCTTTATTGAGAATTAAGGAAACCTTTAGAAAGTATCCTTATTCTATTACTTATCTTTGTCATTCACATTTCTATTTATGCATAAGAAAGTTCTTTTATTGATTTTGGATGGTTGGGGCATTACGCAAGATCCCGCCGTTTCTGCTATTGCGCAAGCGAAGACTCCTTTTGTGGATGCTCTTTATCATAAATATCCCAACGCGCAATTACTCACGCATGGAATGAACGTTGGATTACCGGAAGGACAGATGGGAAACAGCGAAGTGGGTCATATGAACCTTGGCGCCGGTCGTATTGTCTATCAGGACTTGGCCAAGATCAATTTGGCCGTTCAAAATAATTCATTGAAAGATGAGACGGTTTTAAAAGATGCCTTTAGCTATGCCTTGAGATCTGGCAAAAATGTTCATTTCCTTGGACTGCTGTCAGATGGCGGAGTGCATTCTCATATTGATCATTTAAAAGGTTTACTGAAAGCCGGAAAAGCCTATGGGTTGAAAAATATGTTCGTTCATGCTTTTACGGATGGACGGGATGTGGATCCCAAGAGTGGAAAAGGTTTCGTTGAATCGTTAGAAAAAGAACTCGCACAAACAGGGGGTAAATTAGCTTCCGTAATTGGCCGATATTACGCCATGGATCGGGATAAACGTTGGGAACGTGTCAAGAAAGCCTATGATCTCTTAGTCTATGGGAAAGGGGAAGCCACGGAAAATGCCGTAGAGAGTATCGCTAAAAGTTATGACACAGGTATTACCGACGAATTCATTGAACCTATCGCAGTGACCAGAAACGGAATTCCCCTGGCAACACTTGCAGAGAATGATGTTGTGATCTTTTTCAATTTCAGAACCGATCGAGGAAGGGAGCTAACGGAGGTATTGACCCAAAAGGATCATCCGGAATTTGAAATGAAGAAACTTTCGTTATACTACGTCACATTAACGAACTATGACGATACCTATAAAAATGTGAAAGTGGTCTATGATAAGGATAATCTAGAAGATACACTGGGAGAGATATTGTCTAAAGCGGGTAAGACGCAAATCAGAATTGCCGAAACTGAAAAATATCCTCATGTGACCTTCTTCTTCAATGGAGGTCGGGAAGAGCCCTTTGTGGGTGAAAAAAGAATTCTTTGCCCCTCACCTAAAGTTGCCACTTACGATCTGCAGCCGGAGATGAGTGCTTATGACATTCGGGATAATATCCTTCCGGAAATAAATGCCAAGTCGGCCGATTTTATTTGCCTCAACTTCGCTAACCCCGATATGGTAGGTCATACAGGCGACATGCAAGCCGCCGTTAAGGCGTGTGAAACTGTAGATGCTTGTGCTAAGACCATCGTTGAAGCGGCCTTGGTGAACGGGTATAGTACTATTCTCATTGCGGACCATGGAAATAGTGAGACCATGCGAAACCCGGATGGTTCTCCCAATACTGCACACACAACTAACCCCGTCCCACTCATTTTAGTGGACCCGGACATAAAATATATTAAAAGTGGTGTTTTAGGAGCTATCGCTCCTACCATTTTAAAATTAATGGGCGTTGAGCAACCTGAGGCCATGACCCAAGAACCATTGGTATAATTTCAAAATCTACAACATGAAAAACCTACTTCTAATTTTGTCCATACTATTCCTTACGGGCTGTAAGCAAACGTCAGATGCGGAAAATTCCGAAATTGTTGGTATTGAAGAAATGGAATTTTCTTCTGAAGAAATGAATACCAGCATTCCGGATGAAGAAGATGGAGGAGAAATGCTTTTAGGTAAAATAAATTTCAACGGACTTCAGCAGGGAACTTTTAAGGAATGGTTTGATCTAAACGAAGCCGAACATATTTTGGATAGTGCCTTGATAGACAGTATCAAACCGCTATTAAAAAATATTTCGATAAAAGTTTTTATGGGGACCTGGTGTGAAGATAGTCAGCGTGAAATTCCGGCGCTCTATAAAGTCCTAACGGCAACCCATTATAAAATGAGCGATCTGGAGATGATAGCGGTGACTCATGATAAAGACACGCCTCAAGCTTTTGAAAAAGACTATGAATTGCAATATGTTCCTACCATTATTTTCTTCAAAGACGGTGCTGAGATGAACCGAATTGTAGAATATACTCAAGAGACCTTAGAGAAGGACATGCTGAAAATTTTGAGCGGAGGGACCTATCAACATGCGTACGCAGAAGAAAAGTAATGCTTCCTTAATATTCTTTGTATTTTTGCGCTAATAAAAATGCCGCCCAAATGAATGAAACCTTAACGATCGCTGTAGATTTCGACGGAACCATCGTGGAGGACGAATATCCAAAAATCGGGAAACCTCGTATTTTTGCCTTTGAAACGATGAAAAAGTTGCAAGACAAAGGTCATCGTCTTATTCTGTGGACCTATCGATATGGCAAGGAATTAGAAGATGCTATTTCCTTTTGTGAGCGAAACGGCATCGTTTTTTATGCGATTAACAAAAGCTTCCCGGAAGAAGAGTTCGACACAAAATACAGTAGAAAAATCAATGCGGACGTCTTTATTGACGATCGCAACATTCAAGGTTTTATGGGTTGGGGGGAAATTTATCAAAAATTAGTGGGGGAAGATGGGCCGCGAATTCTACCCAGAAAGAAAAGAAAAGGTTGGTTCGGCATATAGCTTATGATCATAACAAAAACATTAGAAGAGATTGAATTGATGCGCGAAAGTGCATTGGTCGTATCCAGAACGCTGGGAATGTTAGCTAAAGAAGTGAAACCCGGGGTGACCACTAAGCAACTAGACCAGATGGCAGAAGAATTTATAAGAGCCCAAGGAGCTATTCCCGGTTTTTTAGGACTCTATGGTTGCCCTTCTACCCTACTTACCAGTGTGAATGAAGCGGTGGTCCATGGATTGCCAACCGATAAACCTTTGCAAGAGGGCGATGTGGTAGCTATTGATTGCGGGGCTATAAAAAATGAATTCTATGGCGATCATGCCTATACATTTGAAGTGGGTGAAGTTGATCCGGATACTAAAAAATTATTGGAAGCCACCAAAGAATCCTTATACATAGGTATTCGTGAATTTAAACAAGGAAATCGCGTAGGGGATATTGGCTACGCCATTCAAAATTATTGCGAATCTCACGGCTATGGAGTAGTGCGGGAATTAGTGGGACATGGTCTGGGTAAAAAATTACATGAGGATCCTGAAGTCCCTAATTACGGCAAACGAGGTCGAGGGAAAAAATTGATCGAAGGAATGACCATCGCCATAGAACCCATGATCAATCGCGGAACCCATCTGGTAAAACAGCTTTCCGATGGTTGGACGATCGTTACAAAAGACGGAAAAGCCAGTGCCCATTTTGAACATAATGTAGCTTTGGTGAATGGGAAACCGGAACTACTTTCAACCTTTGCCTATGTATATGAAGCATTAGGGATTGTGAGCGACGAAGAAAAAGAGTTCCGTCAAAAAGAATGGGTACGCTAACTTCAGAACCTGTGCACAAGATCTTTACATTTTTTCTGAATTTAATTCCTCGTCCGTTACTCATTCGTATAAGTTACTGGGTTCGTCCTATAATGGCATGGTACTACAGAGGGTCAACCTACGAAGATCCTATTGATGGTAAGACCTATCGTACATTTCTTCCTTATGGTTATATTAAAGTCCGCAAGAATGTATTGGCACCGGGTACCTTATCCTTGGAGCGGCATCGCCTTTTTTGGTTGTATTTGAAAAATGAAACACCCTTTTTTAGCAAAAGAATTCGGGTTCTTCATTTTGCCCCCGAGCAAGCTTTTCTGAAGAGGTTTAAAAAATTAACGACTATAGATTATACCACTACCGATTTAAACTCTCCAATAGCCGATGTGAAGGCAGATATTTGCGACCTTCCCTTTGCCGACAACAGTTTCGATTTTATCATTTGCAACCACGTATTAGAACACATTCCGGACGACACCAAAGCGATGAAAGAATTATATAGAGTGCTGGCGCCAAATGGGATGGCTATCATGCAAGTCCCTTATGAAAAGGAACGGGAAACAACGTTTGAGGACAATAGTATCACCCATCCAAAAGAAAGGGCCGCCATATTCGGGCAGTACGATCATGTTCGGGTTTATGGGATGGATTACTTCAGCAAATTATCTTCAGCAGGCTTTGAAATGGAGGCAGTTGATTATACCTCCAAATTTACTTCAGAAGAAATTGAGCGGTACCGCTTACCCAAAGGAGAACTGATACCCGTAGGAAGGAAATCACTCTAACATTTTTTGTTTAAATCCTTCTGTCGCGAACCATTTAGCTTCATGATTCGTGTCGATATAGGTAAGATACACCTCTACTCCTTCTAAGTCATTTAACATGGTGATCGTATTTACATATCCCATCGCCATGATCGCAGTAGCGTAGGCATCCGCAAGTCCGCAGGTAGACGCGATCACGGTTGCGCTGGTCACATCACTTTGTTCTGCGAGACCGGTAAGCGGATTGATAGTATGAACATATTTTTTTCCTGTAAGCGTATCCATTCTAAATTTACGATAGTTCCCCGAAGTAGCCATCCCTTCGTTCTCCAAAGCCACCACATGGGAATAGCTGCGATCTTCCAATTCAGAATCCAAGGCCTCGATACCTACCAACCAAGACTTCTGTTTGGTCAAATTAGTCCCTTTGGCCAATAACTCCCCACCCAGTTCAATTAAATAATTGGAGATTCCTTGATGATCCAAATATTTACCCAAACAGTCGATCCCATATCCTTTAGCCACAGCATTGAAGTCGAAGTATATTTGGGGATATAACTTCGAAATCGTTCCCTTCTCGGTGATCCTCACTTTTGCAAAACCGACATACTTCCGCAAAGAATCCAATGTGCGAGCATCGATGCTTTCAATGGGTTGCTCATCCCCAAAACCATAGGCATTTCGCAACACACCGATCGTGGGATCAAAGTAACCGTTAGAATGCCTATGCACCACTTCAGATATACGAAATACTTCCTTAAAGACAGCATCGACGATTACCGTCGAATCTCCTCTGTTAATTTTAGAAATATCACTTTCGGGTAAATAGGTACTTACCGATCTATTGATGCCATAGATCACCGAATCAATCCCTTTTTCAATGCTGCTCTTATCTTTACCATAGTATTGAATGGTATAAGTAGTACCAAAAGCGTTTCCCGTCAGTGAATGAAGCGCTTCCTGTTCTTCGGAACAAGACAAGAGGAAAAAAGGCATTATAAGGACAACTAAAGATCTAATCATAATTCTTGAATTCCTTTATAGAGTAGCGTATAGGGTTCATCTTTGATCACCGGTTTTCCGTAGTCTTCACCATGTCCGAGTCCCACTCCCGCATAATATATTTTGGCTTCGAACTTAAGCGCATGTTCTTTCATGGTCTGCATAAATTTGGGGTCGTAGGCATGTACATCTTCCGGGTAGGCGATCGCGCGTACGATCACGAAATGGACTATTTTATCTTTCAGAGCCACGAATTGTGGATTTTTTTTCAATTTGGAATTAACTCCAAGAAATTCATATCCTTGGGATTGAAGATCTTCTCCTACTATATTCATAGCAAGATTATGGAGTTCTTGTTCTGAAAGTAATTCTGCCATCTTACTAATTTATTGCCACAAAATTAACCAATCGCTTTGCCTTATCCATAAAATTAAAGCATAAAAAAACCAGCGAGAAGCTGGTTTTTTTGTTCCTTTAAAAAAATTACTATCCGCCAAAATCATCAAAGCGGATGTTATCATCTGGAATACCAAAGTCCTCACCCATCTTCTGTACCGCCTGGTTCATCAACGGAGGACCACAGAAATACAATTCTATGTCTTCCGGTGATTCGTGGTGATTTAAATAATTTTCTATCACACAGTTGTGAATGAAGCCCACAAAACCATCGCCCGGAGCGTCAATATTTTCCTTAATTTTCCAATTATCTTCTGGAAGGGGTTCCGATAAAGCCAAGAAGAATCTAAAGTTCGTGAATTCTTTCTCAAGCTGACGGAAATGATCGATATAGAACAACTCTCTTTTGGATCGTCCTCCGTACCAGTAGGTGACTTTTCTACCCGTTTTTAAGGTTCTGAATAGGTGATATAAATGAGAACGCATGGGCGCCATTCCGGCACCTCCACCTACGTAGAGCATTTCAGACTGCGACTCGTTGATGAAGAATTCACCGTAGGGTCCGGAAATAACTACCTTATCTCCAGGTTTTTGGGCAAATATAAACGAGGAAGCTATCCCAGGATTTACCTGCATCCATTGGTTTTTAGCACGATCCCATGGGGGCGTAGCAATTCGGACGTTCAACATGATCTCTCTCCCTTCCGCTGGAAAGGATGCCATTGAATACGCACGCTCCACCGTTTCCGGGTTTTTCATGACCAATGGCCAGAGTCCGAATTTATCCCATTCCGCCTGAAATTTATCAGGTGTCTCATGTTCTTCCGGGTGCGCAGTAATATCGATATCGCTATATTTTATTTCACAGGGAGGAATTTCAATTTGAATATAACCACCCGCCTTGTAATTCATATCCTCAGGAATCTCAACTACAAATTCCTTGATAAAGGAAGCCACATTATAATTTCGAACAACGGTAGCATCCCATTTTTTAATACCGAATACTTCTTCAGGAATATGAATTTTCATATCCTGCTTCACTTTTACCTGGCAGGCCAAACGCGCCCCATGTTGAAGTTCTTTTCTAGTGAAATGGGGTGTTTCAGTAGGTAAAGCTTCTCCTCCACCTGCTAATACTTCACATTCACATTGAATACAAGTTCCTCCCCCTCCGCACGCAGAAGGCAAGAATATTTTTTGGCTACCCAATGTTGAAAGTAAAGATCCTCCAGAAGGGACGACAATTTGCTTTTCATCATTAATGGTGATAGTTACCGGTCCTGAAGGAGATAGTTTTTCCTTCGTATAAAGAAGCAGCGCTACTAAAAGTAAAATTAAAACTAGAAAGGCAGCTACTGTTGCTAAAACGACACCTAACGTACTTGCTAAAATCATGTGCTATTCGTTTGTTTCTGATACTTCCACTACACTTTCTGTAGTTTCCATTGAATTATTAATTTCTTCAGTTTTAATCGCGGTTTGAACCTCATCACTCTTGGATTCTTCGTCGCCACCTGTCAACATTCCTCCAAAGCTCATAAATCCAATGGCCATTAAACCGGTAATAATAAAGGTGATTCCCAATCCTCTCAAAGGAGCAGGCACATTGGAATATCTTATTTTCTCACGAATGGCAGCAATGGCCAAAATGGCCAAAAACCAACCTATTCCTGAACTAAGTCCGTAATTAAAAGCCAACCCTAAGGTTTCAATATCCCGAGACTGCATAAAAAGTGATCCTCCAAGGATGGCGCAGTTTACCGCAATTAGGGGTAAGAAAATACCTAATGAGTTGTATAAAGCGGGTGAGAATTTTTCTACTACGATCTCCACCAATTGAACCATGGTGGCAATGGTGGCGATAAACAAAATAAACGACAAGAAACTTAAGTCGTAATCAGCATATTCCGGTCCTAACCAAACCAAAGCACCTTGACGTAAAATATATTGATCTAATAACCAGTTCATCGGAACGGTTACTGCCAGTACAAAAATAACCGCTGCGCCTAAACCAACGGCCGTACTTACCTTTTTCGAAACAGCAAGGTAGGAGCACATTCCCAAGAACGTAGCAAACACCATGTTATCTACGAAAATCGACTTGAAAAATAATTCTATGTGTTCTAACATATCAATGTTTTTATATTGTACTAAGATTACTACTTAGATAATTTTAATGATCTTCTATGAGGGCTTTGTTTCGGCTACGTTGTACCCAAATAATGATTCCTACCACGATCAGCGCCATTGGTGAAAGCAACATAAATCCATTATTTTCATAACCTATACTGTATAATCCCGTTTTTTCAATAGGATCGCCAAGCACCGGAAAACCTAATAGCGTTCCCGATCCGAGCAATTCGCGAAAGAATCCGACGATGATCAAAATTACACCATAACCAAGAGCATTTCCAATACCATCGAGGAAAGATCTCCAGGGTCCGTTTCCTAATGCAAAAGCCTCAAATCGACCCATAATGATACAGTTGGTAATGATCAACCCGATAAATACAGAAAGTTCTTTACTCAGGGTATAGGCAAACGCCTTTAAAACTTGATCCACAACAATTACCAAAGCGGCGACCACCACTAACTGTACTATGATGCGAATTTTTGAAGGGATAATATTTCGCATCAAGGAAATTACCACATTCCCCATAGCCAATACAAACAAAACCGAAAGCGCCATCACAATGGATGCTTTCAACTGAGCCGTAATTGCCAAAGCAGAGCAAATACCCAGTACCTGTATAGTGATCGGGTTATTATCGGCTAAAGGGTCTAATATAAGTTTACTATCTTTTTTTGATAACAGTCCCATACGCTAGTTTTTTAAATTTTTAAAATAAGGAACATATAGTTTCAGATCACTCTTTAACATAGCCGAAACCCCATTACCGGTAATAGTGGCACCAGCAATGGCGTCCACCTCATTATCTGTTTTATTTTCGTTCTTTGGATCCGCATTTCCCTTGGCGACGTCAATGGATTTAAAATTTCCGGAGGCATCGTACAGATGTTCACCTGTAAAATCATCCATAAAGAATCGTTCTTTTATATTAGCCCCTAATCCCGGAGTTTCTCCTTTATGATCGAAGAATACTCCTTGAACCACCATATTTTCATCCATCGCCACATAACCCCAAATAGCATCCCATAGACCTTTCCCTCGGACTGGAGCGATATAAAAGGTTTTACCTTCCTTTTCACCCACAAATAGTGGAAGTCTTCTGGAATACGAAGGATCTTTAGCTAAATTCTTCTCTTTCTTCACATCAATCATATAAGCCTTATCATCTTCAGTAACGTTTCCATTCTGAATCACCAATTGCTTTTTAATATATTCTGAAAATACTTGACCCGCCTTTTCAGCAGCAATAAATTCCCTGCTTCCATCAACATTATCATTTACACCCATGGCATAAAGGATATTTTGCTGAATTTCGATTCTTTCATTCTCAGAAATAGTGGGTTTAAGACCTTGTGCTACAAAAGCTAACACGGCCCCAACTACCACCACCATTAAGATGGAAAAGAGTATTGTGTAACTGTTCTTATCCGTATTTAAAGCCATAGTTAAGCGTTTTTAACTTTTAGACGTTTCATTCTTCTTTTAATATTTCCTTGTACCACATAGTGATCAATAGTTGGAGCAAATACATTCATCAAGAGTATTGCGAGCATCACTCCTTCCGGATAGGCCGGGTTAAATACTCTGATAAGGATGGAAATAAAACCTATTAGAAATCCGTATATCCATTTTCCTCTATTAGTCTGCGAGGCAGTAACAGGATCGGTTGCCATATAAACAATACCAAAGGCCAGTCCTCCTATAATTAAATGATGCCAGAACTCGGTACTCATTAGGCCGTAGAACTTACTTCCCTCTGCTACCCAATGCGCATCAACAACCCCATTAAAGATGAGTCCCATAGATAAGGCTCCCAAGACAGCCGAAAGCATAATTCTCCAACTGCCTATTTTGGTATAAACCAAGAAAAGACCTCCTAAAAGTATTAACATCGTCGAAGTTTCCCCAACCGAACCCGGAATAAATCCGAAGAACATGTCCATGGTATCATAGCCCATTGCTTTATTTTGAGCCAGATTTCCCAGAATGGTCTCGCCGGATATCGAATCAACCGATAATCCGGAAGCAATTTCATTCGCTCTTTCCTGTGCACCCATCACCCATACTTTGTCTCCACTCATCCAAGTTGGGTATGCAAAGAATAGAAACGCACGAATAGTAAGCGCCGGGTTTAGGATATTCATCCCCGTACCACCAAATACTTCCTTACCGATCACCACTCCGAAAATAACCGCAATGGTCAACATCCATAACGGGATATCTATAGGTACAATCAAAGGCACCAGCATTCCGGTAACCAAATACCCCTCTTCTACTTCATGTCCTTTTATCACGGCGAAGAGAAATTCAACACCTAACCCAACTCCGTAAGACACTAGCACCAACGGAATTACTTTCCAAGCTCCGGTGGTAAAGTTCATCCAGTTCCAAAACTCTGAACTTAAAAACCCATTGGTTACCGACTGAATTTCACCTAATGCCAAATGATGCTGATAACCCGCATTGAAAATTCCAAATACTAAACAAGGTAGAAGCGCCATGATCACCGTATTCATCGTTCGCTTTAAATCATCGGCACCTTTAATATGTGTCCCACCATGAGTGGTATCATTCGGAGAATACAAAAAGGTATGCAAAGCGTTGAAGGCCGGAGCCACTTTTTTACCTTTATATTTTTCTTTAAGCGTATGTAATTTTTGTTTCAATCCCATATACTAGCTATTTTTCATTTTTTCAAAATGAATAATTATCCAATTTCTTTATACATTAAGTCCAATCCTTCTCGTATGATATGTTGGTGCGGTTGTTTAGATACACAAACAAATTCGGTTAAGGAGAAATCTTCAGGAGCTACTTCATACATTCCCAAAGCTTCCATTTGGTCCAAATCTTTGACCATACAAGCTTTTAAAATCTGTAGTGGATAGATATCTAAAGGAAATACTTCTTCATAATTACCGGTTACAACAAAAGCACGATGCTCACCGTTGGTATTGGTATCAAGATCGAATTTTTTATTTGGCAACATCCATGAGAATGTAAGTGCCCTAGAGGGAGAAATTTTATTAAAGACCGGCATAGTCCAACCAAATAATTGATAATCATCTCCTTCCGGTATAATCGTAACGGTATTTGAAAAATAATCTAAATATCCTTTCGGTGTGATTTGAGTCCCCGTAAGCACATCGCCGTTAATTACTCTGGAATGGTCGTCTTTTAATCCGGAATCATAAACAAAAGTAGCCACCTCAGCACCTATTTTAGTCGTATAATATTTCGGAGACTTCACAGATGATCCAGCTAGTGCGATCACTCTTTCTGCATTAAATTTCCCGTTTAACAAAAGCTCACCTATGATCACCAGATCTTGAGCGGCAATTGTCCAAACTACTTCTCCTTTGCTTACAGGATCTATTTTGGAAATTTGGGTTCCTACATTTCCGGCAGGGTGTGGTCCACTTATTTCATGTTCTACACAGTGATTTAATCCTTTCAAGGGTGAATTACTCTGTCTACCGATACTCAGGTGTACTTTTCCAGGAGTAAGCTTACTCAAGGCAGTTACAGCTGCTTGTAATTGCGGTTCTTTCCCTTTCAAAGTGAAATCCAAATCAGCCGCCAAAGGAGCGGTGGTATACCCTGAAATAAAAATGGCTTTAGGTGCCCGATCAGGATTAGCGATCACATCATAAGGACGCTGTTTTATAAAAGGCCAACAACCCGATGAAAGCAACAATTCTTTAATTGCTTTTGCATCCGCTGATTCCGGATTCATCGTACTAAATTCCTTATAGGAATCCTGCGCATCTGCCTCCAAAACCAACTTTGTGATCACCCTTTTAGGTCCTCTTTCGATAGTTGTTAAGACCCCACTAACCGGAGAGACAAACTTGATGGATTCGTTCGCTTTAGCATAAAACAACACGTCTCCTGCTTTAACTTTGTCTCCTTCTTTAACAACCATTTTTGGGGTAACAAGATGGAAGTCTTTGGGTCTTATAGCGAAGGTTCTGGACCGTGGTGCCCTGGAAAGAGTTTTTTCCGCTTCGCCTTTAAGATTAATAGTAAGACCTTTTTTAATCTTAATGTCTTTGGACATAGAATACTTGTATTAAGGTTCTCTTTAGATTTCCCACTGAATCCAATTCAGTTTTTGGGACTGCAAAAATATGAATTTAAACGTGCTTTGCACAATAATTGATTATTATTTTCTTTGATTTTGTACCGATACCGTTTTCGTAAATATGTTGGGTATAAAATTTGATTATCTTTAGCATCAAAACACTATTCAATGAATTTTAGAGTCTTCTTACTGCTCTTCGCAGGAATGGTTTCAACACTCCATGCGCAGATCACGGATAAAATTGAACCCTATTATATTCGCACCATACAATTTCAAGGGAACACTGAACAAAGTCAGTTACCGATCATTCGCCTGGGACAGCAACTCGAGTTGTCCTTTGACGATATCAATGGCACAGAAGAAGACTATTACTACAAAATCACCCATCATAATTTTGACTGGTCGGAAAGTGACCTTTCCAAAGGGGAATATTTGGACGGATTTGATGATGTTC
Organism: Flavobacteriaceae bacterium; assembly: GCA_024643385.1. Lineage (GTDB taxonomy): Bacteria > Bacteroidota > Bacteroidia > Flavobacteriales > Flavobacteriaceae > JAHEMZ01. The sequence goes on from JAHEMZ010000003.1 coordinate 92,931, forward strand.
GTATTGAGACGTATGAGAACTCTTTTAACTCACTTCAACTTTATTCACACTATACCTTATCCATTCCCAACCGTGAAACTCGTGGATTGCGAAAAAGTGGTAACTATTTAGTAAGTATCTACAACTACAACGGAGACCTTGTTTTTACGCGAAAGTTTATGATCGTTGAGGAACAGCTGGCTGTTGGTGTCGAAATTAAGCGTTCACGAAATTTAAAATTTATTGATACCAAACAAAGTGTTCAGTTTTCGATCAACTCAAAGGATCAATTACTGATCAATCCCAATCAAAGCGTAAAAACACTTGTCCTGCAAAACAGTAATTTAAAAACCGCCATCGCGAATTTAAAACCTCAATACACCATCGGCAGTGAGTTGATTTATCGATACGATCTGGAATCCTCCTTTTGGGCAGGAAATGAATTTTTAAATTTTGACAATAAAGAAGCAAGAGTTGCCAATGTTGGAATTCGTCGGATCGAATTGAACGATCTGTTCGATCATTATTTATACACCCAATTATCCAGAGCCGATCGTCCTTATACCTATTACCCCGATATCAATGGAAATTTTGTAGTTCGCTCGTTTGGAGCCAGGCAAAGCAGCATTGAAGCGGAATACATCCGAATGCATTTCAATCTTCAATACTATGAGGATATTGGCGATAAAGAAATTCATATTTATGGAAATTTCAACAACTTTGCCATTGATGAAAGTACTTACATGAAATACGATGAGACCTCAGACAGCTATAAGAATACACGTTTGTTCAAACAAGGGTTCTATAATTATCGGTTTGTCCTGGTAGATCGTGATGGCAGTATTGATGAAGGTGCCATCGGTGGAAATTTTTGGCAGACAGAGAACGATTATACCGTTTTGGTCTATTATCGCGGTCCGGGAGAACGCTTTGATCGTATTATCGGGATAGGAAGGTCAAATTCCAGTATTATTACAAATAATTAAATTCACTAAAAAATAAAGGGACATATCTTTACATTTAATTTATGAGTTCATCTTTACCCGAAAGACAGACAGGAAGAAAAGCAGCGAAGTATCGCGGAGCGGAATGTCTTAATTGCGGGCATCCACTTGATCTCAGTGATGTTTATTGTTCCTATTGCGGACAATTGAATTCGGAGAAAAAATTATCTTTCAATGACTTCTTCAGAGAGTTCGTTTTTAGTTTCATCGATTACGATTCTCGCCTTTGGCAAACCATTAAGGATCTACTTTTTAAACCGGGAACCATTACCAAAAACTATGCACAAGGACAACGCCTGAGATATGCGAATCCATTCCGTTTTTTCTTGAGCGTTTCTATCGTGTACTTTATTATTCAAGGGCTTATCACTTCTTTTTCAGG
>JAHEMZ010000003.1:94395-121382 GCA_024643385.1 Flavobacteriaceae bacterium
CATGATAAAAAACAATACGCCTTCTCCTATCGGATCACGATTGAAAATATGAGTCAGCATTCCGTGCAATTAAAATCGCGCTATTGGCTGATCAAAGATGCGTTGAATGAGACAGAGACGGTGGAAGGAGAAGGGGTGATCGGAGAACAGCCCATTCTGCAACCCGGCGGGAAACATCAATACAGCAGCGGTTGTGTTTTAGTGTCACCATTTGGTTCTATGCAAGGACATTACACCATGCAAACCCCTTTTCAGCAAATAGAAGTGACCATTCCCATATTTACGCTGAACGCCCCTTTTGCAATGAACTAAAGGCTGCAAACGTAGTTAAACACTCGAGCTTTATCTTCTTGCCATTCTGCAGTACATGGCAAAAAGCACAATGCGAGTCGTAGGTAAATTCAAAAAGATATCTCTCATCGAAGTGAGCGGAAAAATAAACTCCATCGAAATCCATTTCTCCTAAATCGTTAAAACGCCTGATGCGATAATGATGAGTAGGTAACGAGGCTTGAAGTAGTTCAAAATAAGCGCTACTCCCTATGCCTTCAAGTTTATAATGTGTCTCACCCATGGAAAACAATTGGGCATCTTCTATTTTGTTGACTTTTTTTCGGTCGAAATAATTGGTGAGGTTCTCTTTGAGAGCACTCCCCTTATATTGCTCGATATGTCCCTGATGGACCTGATAAATTTGTTTCATCAGTGCCGCCTTTTCAACGTTTCCTACGGTACTTGGAGTAAACTTTTTATTGAATTTTAATGCTTTTTGAATTTTTTTATGGTGAGTACTTGCTAAAAGGGTATCGGTCACAAACCGTGAACAATTACTTCCATTTTTATCAAACGCTCCATAAGGAATACTTCCTCTTGCCTGTAATTGATCCGCAAATGATTTTGCTTTTTTAAAATCAACAGATTCACAAAGAGATGCAAGGAGACGACCATCTCCGTGGGTCTTCTGCGGATGTGCTTCCAGCCATAGCAGAAAATCATGAAAATTGGCCAGTTTTCCATTTGCATCAAATGTCCCCTTGAAGGGAATCTCAAGTTCAGCATCTGTATGCACACTTCTTACTCTTCCCATTCCTTTCGGAGTTACATACCGCCCAAAGTCGTAATAAAAGGCATCTCCTGAGCTTCTATCGATCAGTACTTGAGCCGCATGTCCAGCCTTGATATATTCCCTGGTTCCTAATCCAATCCACGGTAAAAATTTACAGATCCATTCTTCACTCATTTTCACGAATGTATCAGGATAGGCCATCACAATGATATAACCGGTAGGATGTTTCATAAATATCTGTCGGAAACATACAAAAAGTATTTTAAATTTTTCTCAAATTTTAGAGGTCATCCAGGTAGAAGTGAAGTAAAAACAACTCCCTAATCCTTCCCGAAACCTCTAATTTTTGCTACCTTTGTAGCTTCTAATAATTTATAAAAAAAGTCACATGGGAAAAGGATTTTTTGAAGTTCCGGTCGCTGTAAATGAGCCAATATATAGCTACGCACCAGGAAGCCCGGAACGCAAGGAAGTATCAGAAACCTATAAAAAAATGTATGGTAGTACGCTTGAGGTACCCTTATTTATTAATGGTGAAGATGTTAAAACAGGCGACACGGCAACCATGTCCCCTCCACATGATCATCAACACATTTTAGGGACTTATCATAAAGCTGAGAAAATACATATTGAACAGGCTATCGCCACTGCCTTAGCCGCAAGAAAAAAATGGGCTGCAACTCCCTGGGAACAGCGAGCTGCCATTTTCTTGCGAGCGGCGGAATTGATCGCAGGTCCTTACAGAGCCAAGATCAATGCGGCTACGATGTTAGCACAGTCCAAAACAATTCATCAGGCCGAAATTGATGCCGCGTGTGAATTCATTGACTTCCTTCGGTATAATGTTCAGTTCATGACTGAAATTTACACGGAACAACCTGAATCTACTTCGGGTGCTTGGAATCGTCTGGAATATCGCCCATTGGAAGGTTTTATTTATGCCATTACCCCTTTTAACTTTACAGCCATAGCGGGAAATTTACCGGCAAGTGCGGCTTTGATGGGTAATGTTGTCGTTTGGAAACCAAGTGACAGTCAGGTTTATTCCGCAAAAATTATTTTGGATGTCTTCAAAGAAGCCGGAGTACCTGCCGGGGTGATCAACATGGTAATGGGAAATCCCGTGATGATCACAGACACCGTCTTGGCCAGCCCTGATTTCAGCGGAATTCATTTCACAGGATCCACTCATGTATTCCAAGACATTTGGAAAAAAATAGGCACGAACATTCATCATTACAAAACATATCCGCGCATCGTAGGTGAAACCGGTGGTAAGGATTTTATCGTGGCTCATCCTACATCGAATCCCAAGCAAGTAGCTACAGCAATTATCAGAGGTGCCTTTGAATTTCAAGGACAAAAGTGCAGTGCGGCAAGTAGATGTTACATCCCCGCCAGTCTCTGGCCGACAGTTGAAAAATATGTAAAGGAAGATATCGCTTCCTTCAAAATTGGTTCTCCCGAAGATTTCAGCAATTTCATAACGGCAGTTATTCATGAAGGATCCTTTGACAAATTGGCCCGATATATCGATCAGGCGAAGAAGGATAGTAGCGCCAAGATCATCGCAGGAGGTCATTACGATAAATCCAAGGGGTATTTCATAGAACCTACTGTGATACTTACTGAAGACCCGAAATATACCACCATGTGTACGGAGTTATTCGGGCCTGTGGTCACTATTTATGTCTATCAAGACGAAAAATGGGAAGAAACGCTTCATTTGGTAGATACTACAAGTGAATACGCCCTAACAGGTGCTGTGTTTAGCGAAGACCGTTATGCGCTGGAACAAGCGGTTCAAATTTTGGAAAATGCTGCCGGGAATTTTTACATCAATGATAAACCTACCGGTGCTGTTGTGGGACAACAACCATTTGGTGGCGCAAGAGCGAGTGGAACGAATGACAAGGCGGGAAGCAAATTGAATCTATATCGCTGGGTTTCACCCAGAATGATTAAGGAAACCTTTGTGACTCCAACCGATTATCGTTATCCATTTTTAGGATAAGCCTAGAAATTATCGTCATAAAAAAGCCCGCAGGATCTCTGCGGGCTTTTTTATATAAGGCAATAAAGGAACTATTGATAGAAAACACTTTCGTTCACTTTGACGTGCTGGGTATTTACAGCAGTATTATCTTGTTCCACCACCATGACCACAATACTTAAATTGTTTACGACAAAATCACTTGGAAGGTTATAACTGTAATTCATCTCAAAATCGGTTAAGGCAGCAGTATTTGTCATAGGATCTCCAAAAGCATCACTGATGGACGCTCTCAAAACATGATCCAATTCAAAATTGGGTATTGGATTCCCAAGACCAAAATAAGGGCTGGTTTCGTCATTGTTAAAATAATTTGTTTGGTCTCTGACAATTCCATCTTCCAACAGATAGACCACTAATTTTTTATCCTGAATCTCCTCTTCTGAAGCCACATTTATTTTAGTGAATAATGTGCCATTGGAAACCTGAGTTGTTATTGAAATAGCTATGGGCACAACATTTCCTGCCAAGTCGGTCACAGCCGAAATTGGAAAGTTTAAGGCAGAGCCCCAGGGGGTTGTTCTATTAATACGCCCTGAAGGAAAACCAAAAACACCAAATTCTTCTCGGATAGTAGGCTCAATTGCCAACGCTAAGTCGTCGTTATTATGAATCGCAACCACAGATATATCATCTGTTAGAAGAGCCACCTCATTAATCGCAGCATCCAAACTTGGACAATACCCGCACCAGGTACCGGTATAATCTTCCATAATAACTTTTCGTTTTGGTATTACCACACTAAAAGTTTCAATATCGGTCGTATAAACGCTACCATTCAAGTCATATTCTGCATATACTTCAAAAGTTCCTTCGCTTGGAGAAACAAATGAGTTGGCCTCTAATAGATTTCCGTCGACAAAAAAGGAGACATTTTCGGAGATCTCATTTCCTTCATCATCAAAAACACTAAAGGCAACCGGTTGATTTCTCAACGAAGCCTTTCTGAAGGTTAGACCAATCTGAATTTCTTCAATCTGTTGATCATCTTGGGAAGTAAAATCTTCTTTTTTACTGCAAGCGGCTATAATTCCAACAAATAATGAGAGTAGCAATAAATTTTTAAAAATCGGTGTTTTCATCGTAATAAAAATAGGCATGATTTATGAGTTGGCTAAAATAACTATTTTTTTTCAGAAGTGCTGTTAAAGGCTGTAAATTCAATAGTATAGCGTTCTGGTAGGGTATTAAAATTATATTTATCAATTAAATTTTACTTAATTTGCCGCAAATTTTAAAATTCCTCTTACAATGAAAAAAACTCTTGTACTTATGCTCCTTTTGTTTGGCTTACATTCCTTTGCTCAGGATGCACTGCCAAACGTAAACCTAATGACCTTAGACGGGGACAATACTACACTGATACAGGCCGCGGAAAGTGACAGCCCTGTTGTAATTTCACTTTGGGCTACATGGTGTGTTCCTTGTTTGAAAGAGCTGGATGCTATAAGTGATGTATATGACGATTGGAAAGATGAAACGAATGTACAGCTTATTGCCATATCGGTGGATGACAGCAGAACTGTAAAACGTGTGAAACCGTTGATCAATGGTAAGGGATGGGATTACACTATTTTACTGGACACCAATAATGATGTAAAAAGAGCATTGGGAGCGGCTACCGTTCCCCTCACACTTGTTGTAAAGAATGGAAAAATCGTTTACAGACATTCCGGATACAGTCCGGGTGCGGAAAATGAACTTTACGAGAAGATTAAAGAATACGCTAAGTAAAACTTTACAAACAACCAATCATGAAAAAACTACTGTTGTGTGCTGCTATCTTAGCAAGCACTTTATCTTATTCTCAAGAGGAAGGAACATTTTTTGGCGGATTCGAATCCAATTCGCAATGGCTGCTGGACGACGACGGATTAAAAGAATTGGATACCGATCAAGGATTTGTGGCTCCTGAGGACCAATTTAGATCTAATAACTATTTCCAACTCAATTATAATTACGGAAAATTTACGGCGGGCGTGCAATATGAAACTTATCTTCCCTCCGCCCTATTAGGTTACAGCCCGGACTTCGATAATGGCAATGGTATTGCCACTTATTATTTGAACTTTAAAAATGAGCAACTGGATATCACAGGGGGTTATTTTTACGAACAATTTGGGAATGGTCTAATTTTGAGAAGTTGGGAAGATCGTCAGTTAGGTATAAACACAGCTCTTAGAGGGGTTCGCATTAAGTTTGACCCCTACCCTTATTTGGGAATAACCGGGGTTTATGGTCAACAACGTAATGCATTTGAAGTATCGGAAGGGGTAATTAATGGTATGGATGTGAACTTTGATCTTGGAATGGCAGCCGATTTGGGCGAGCTTGATCTAAAACTGGGGGCTAGTTATGTAAGTAGGTATCAAGATCGCGGAACCAACCAAGCAATACCTAGTAACGTAGGTGCCTATGGAGGAAGAATTGATTGGAGTATCGCAAACTTTTACGGAGGCTTTGAAGGAGTGTTAAAGGATGAAGATGCCTTAGCCAATGAAGGTGTTCTTGTTTCTAATCGTCTGTACGATGGTACTGCTTTACAGGTAAATTTAGGTTACTCACAAAAAGGATTAGGAATTAATTCTACTTTCCGCAGATTGGAAAATTTCAGTTTTTATTCCGACCGTTTGGCGGAAGGGAACCAATTCAATCAGCAATTGATCAATTATGTGCCAGCTTTAACCAAACAACAAGATTACCTATTGACGAATATTTACGTATATAATGCGCAACCAAGATTAATAACCGATCAATTGGAGCAACGCGCAGGAGAAGTTGGAACACAGACCGATCTATACTATACTTTCCCGAAAGAGAGTTTATTGGGAAAATATAGCACCAAAGTTGCCGCCAATTTTTCCTATTGGGGAGGACTTGAAACTACTTTTTATGAAGACTTGTCGTATGACGTAGAATTTATTGGAAAAGGTGATCGTTATTTTAGAGATATCAACTTTGAAGTAAAAAACAAATGGAATAAGACTTTTAGTTCAGTACTCACCTTTCAGAATGTGATTGCCGATAAAGGGGTTGTTTTGGGGGGACCACTTGGTAGTCAGGGAGATATAAAATCGAGTGTTGTAGTAGCAGAAGGAACTATTAAAATGGAAAATGGTAAATCACTTCGAATTGCCGGGCAACATTTATGGACCAAGCAAGATCGTAAGGACTGGGCCGGAGGTGTGGTTGAATACAATTTTAACTCAAGTTTTGCTTTATATGCGGCTGATGCCTGGAATTATGGAGGAGATGGTGAAATCCACTATTACAATTTTGGGGGAAGCTATACTAAAGGGAGAGCTCGCTTGGGAATGAATTACGGTCGCCAACGAGGAGGCTTGATCTGCGTAGGCGGTGTTTGTAGATTTGTGCCGGAAAACAATGGTTTCAGTATGAACCTTGCGGTAAATTTCTAAACCAAAGCAAAAAATAAAAAAACCCGAAGGAATCCTTCGGGTTTTTTTATTTCTTACAAAATGAAGATTATCTTTTCACAATCTTAGTCACTTGATTAGCACCACGATCATTGGACATTTCAACGAGATACATTTGAGAGGGTAAATGAGCAACATTCACGGTATTGTTTCCCGCGTTTAATTGTACACTAACCACCAATCTACCTTGAATATCAAAAATTCTTAATTGAGTGGCTTCTAATGCTTCGACAACTAATACATCTCGTACGTCTGTTGAAGCAATTTTTGCATTTACCAGGTTTTGATCTGCTATACTCAAGTTAGGATCATAACGGTAAGTGAAAGAAAGATCATCTCCTATTTCATTACCACCACCATCGACTTGAAAGAAACGGAAATTATAGTCAATTAAATTTCCACCTCCGTCATTGTAATTTAAAAATTTGTCTCCATCTGTGTTTTGGTTCTCACCGGGTTGAATGGTAATGACACCACCTCCCTGAGGATAAAATTGACCCTCTATAATGGGGTCATAACAAAGACCAAAGCATAATTGCATATCTACGCCATTATAGTTCACAGCACTAACAAACTCAATTCTCATGTATATTTCATCCGTAGTTGATTCATTATTAACATAGTAACCAAGTTCTGCATTTAAAGTTCCAAAGGCAATGACTTGTCCATCGACGATTTGATCTCCCCCATGAGTTTCAACGTTAAATTGTGCGGAGGCCAAAGCAGTGGCGAACGCAAAAAGTAAAAATAAATTTCTTTTCATCTTGTAATTGATAATTAGGTTAAAAATTTTTTGCAAGATATGTATAACTATTTAAAATATAAGATGCTATAATTACAAACTTTTGCCAAAATCAAAAAACTAGCTATCAGCCGTGTAATAGCAGTATTTCCTATTAAATAGATAGGAAATGTATGTTTATAATTTATCACTTTTCACTACGAATTAGTGAGGTATTTGTGAATTAAATTAAACAAATTCTATTAGATTTGGCTTCTTAACTATTTATCCTTAACTTATAAGGTCATTTATTAAGCGTTAATTCTAAATCAATCCAAAATGAAAAAATTACTTTACAGTCTAACAATTGTTTGTTTTACGTTAACTTCAATCGGACAAACTATTGTTTCTACTACACCAGAAAACAAAAAGGTGCTTCTAGAAGAATTTACCGGCATCCATTGCGTTTGGTGCCCCCAAGGACATGCCATCGCAAACGCTATACAAAATAACAATCCAGGTAATGTTTTTTTAGTAAACATACATTCAGGTGGGTTTGCGACTCCTGGTGCAGGAGAACCGGACTTTAGAACTCCGGAAGGAAATGGAATTAGAACTTTTTTTGGAGCTAATTTCTACCCATCAGGAATGATCAATCGTCATGCATTCGCTGCAGGGACTGTATTAGACAGATCAGCCTGGACAAGTTCTGCAAATCAAATTCTATCGCAAGCATCTTACGTGAATATGGCAGTTGAGGCAGATATTGATGTCCAAACCAATGAACTTACGGTTCATGTAGAAACTTATTATACAGCGAATAGCCCCGTACCAACCAATAAAGTGAATGTTGCATTACTTCAAAATAATACCTTAGGGCCACAAACCGGAGGTAATATGGGTAATGAATACGTTCATATGCACAGGCTAATCGATATGGTAACCGGCCAATGGGGAGATGAAGTTTCTCCAACAACTGCAGGAACTTTCATCGACAGAAACTACTCTCTTGTCATTCCACCAGATTTGAATGGTGTCCCCATTAAAATAGAAGATCTTGAGATCGTAGTTTTCATTACCGAAACGAATGCTGAGACCATTAGCGGTAATGGAACCTTTCCAACTTATTCAAATTTTGAATTCCAAAACGATGCTACCGCAGCTGCTGTTACTACAATAGCTGACCAATGTGGATTTGATATTGCACCTGAGGTATTACTTCAAAATACGGGTGCAAACCCAATGACTTCTGTGGAAATTACTTATGACGTGAATGGTGGGCCAAGTCAAGTTTATACGTGGACAGGTAACCTTACATCTCTTCAAAGTGAGCTGGTAACACTTCCTGAAATTGGTTATGAAGTGCAGGAAGTTAATACGGTTACTATTACCATCGAAAATGATGATGATAATTCTAACAACACCATTACTAAAAACTTTGATCAAACTTTCACCTTTGCAAACAATATTACAATGATCTTGAATACTGATAACCAAGGAAGTCAGTGTACCTGGGAAATTATTGACACTTCCGGTGCCGTGATCGAAAGTGGTGGGCCCTATGGAAACAATCAGAATATCAATGAATCATTCAATTTAGACGGAGATTGTTATAAATTTAATTTGTACGATACCGGTGGTAATGGTGGAGGATCTGTTGTTTTATTCGACACGAACAGCAATGTTATCTATTCCAGTAACGGAGATTATGGAGAAGGTGCCTCTGTGAGTTTTTCTACGGATGGATTCTTAGGAATTGGCACCAACGAATTTGAGCAATTAGCTATCTATCCAAATCCGGCTTCAAACACCTTTACCATTCAAAATGCTGAAAATGCTCAAGTGTCAATTTATGACATCCTTGGTAAGAAGATATTGGAAGTTGATCAAATTTCAAATCAACAAGAAGTGGAAATTTCTAAAATTAGTACCGGAACCTATTTTGTCCGTATTGAGAGAAATGGATCCGCTATCGTAGAAAAATTAGTGATCAATAAATAGTAGTTTGAAAGATAGTAAAATAAAAACCCGGGTAAATCCCGGGTTTTTTTATAACTAGCCTTTAAATTTTAAGGGTAAATGCACCACGGCCTTGGTCTCAAAAAAAGATTCTTCAAAATAGGCTTCCAGCGGGAATACACGAGCTTTGGGATAAGAAGCTAGTTCTTCAGACAAATCACCCCCTTTTAAATACAATATACCATTCGGTAGCTCGTGAAAATTCTTTTTTGTGGTCTTATGACGCACCCAACTCACAAACGTTTCCATTTGCGTAACGGCTCGACTCACAATAAAATCAAATTGTTTATTTACATCTTCTGCACGGGTATGAGTCGCCTTTACATTCGTAAGTCCTACAGCTGCAGCAACTTCATTTACAACCTTGATCTTTTTGCCGATACTGTCCACCAAATAAAATTGAGTCTCAGGAAAAAGTATTGCTAAAGGAATTCCCGGAAAACCTCCTCCTGTACCCACATCTAAAATAGTACTACCACTCTTAAAAAGCTGTACTTTTGCAATTCCCAAGGAATGTAAAACATGTCGTAGATATAATTCCTCTATATCCTTACGGGAAACTACATTAATCTTTTGATTCCATTCGACATACAAAGGCAATAACATTTTAAATTGAGATAGTTGTTGTTCGGTAAGTTCCGGAAAATATTTAAGCAGTAGCTCCATAGTAAGTTATTAACCACAAATGTAGAACATACTTGATAAAATTAACGTTAAGTTAGCTGCATTTAAGTCTAAGATATGTAATTTAGCGCACGACTAATTATTTTTATCATTGAAACCTATCTTACTGTGAATCAGAATACCATAAAATTTTCTCGACAAGATTCTGCCCAATTTTTTCGAACACTAAACAAGCGAGTCAACGATTATTTCAAGGACAATGACCTTTCTCGATCGGGAAATTGGAAATTATATGTGAAAACATTCGTGATGTTTGCCCTTTATTTAACCCCTTATTTTCTCTTATTTTTTATTCCTATGTCGGGTTGGCTGCAATTTCTACTCACCATTGTTATGGGAATTGGAATGGCCGGTGTAGGTATGAACGTAATGCATGATGCCAATCATGGGGCTTATTCTTCAAAGAAATGGGTCAACAAATTATTAGGGAGCAGTATATATATTTTAGCCGGGAACGTTTATAATTGGCAGGTCCAACACAATGTACTCCATCATACCTATACGAATATTCATGGTCATGACGAAGACTTGGAAGCCGGGAGAATCATGCGATTTTCCGAACATGCAAAATGGAATAGATTTCACCGATTTCAACATATCTATAGCATCTTTTTGTATGGACTTTTAACCATCAATTGGGCACTTACATCAGATTTCTTGCAAACCCGTAGATACCTTAAAAGAAAATTGGCTTATGGAGAATTTCCTAAACCGATGGCTCAATGGAGTATGCTTATTGCCACGAAAGCCTTATATGCACTCATCTGGCTTGTTATTCCGTTATTGTTTTTTGACATATCATGGTGGAAGATCCTATTAGGATTCTTTATGATGCATTATACAGCAGGCGTAATTTTGAGTGTTGTATTTCAATTGGCGCACGTGGTGGAAGATGCAAATATGCCTCTTCCCGACGAAACCGGAACCATGAAAAATACCTGGGCCATTCACCAGTTATTCACAACGGTAAACTTTTCAACGAAGAACAAGATTGTAAATTGGTTTACGGGAGGGTTAAATCATCAAGTGGAACATCATATTTTCCCTAACATTAGTCATGTTCACTATCAGAAGATCTCTAAAATTGTAAAGAAAACTGCGAGAGAGTTTAATTTACCTTATCACGAATACAAAACTACACGTCAAGCGCTCATTGCGCATTTTAAACATTTAAAGCAGATGGGCTCCAAACCCGCAATTTCAGCGTAATTTATGAATCCAAAATTGTCTCGTCGCGTTAATGAAATGTCGACATCAGCTACATTAGCCATGGCCGCGAAGGCGCGTGAGCTTAAGGAGCAAGGAAAGAATATCATCGGATTAAGTCTGGGGGAACCGGATTTCACGATCCCCGAATTTGTAAAAGATGCTGCGATACAAGCTATAAAAGATAACTACCATGCCTATAGCCCGGTAGATGGATATGCTGAATTAAAAAAAGCGATCATCACTAAGTTCAAAAGGGATAATCATCTGACGTATAAGCCTTCTCAGATCGTGGTCTCGACCGGAGCCAAACAATCCTTAGCCAATTTAGCGCAAGTATTGTTGAATGATGGGGATGAAGTACTGCTTCCTGCTCCTTATTGGGTTAGCTATGCCGATATAAGTTTGTTGGCCGGCGGAATTCCTGTGGAAATTCCTGCGACCATCGAGACTGATTTTAAGATTACCCCCGAAGCGCTTGAAGCAGCGATCACGCCAAAATCGAAAATGATGATTTACAGTTCGCCCTGTAATCCAAGTGGTTCTGTTTACAGCAGAGAAGAACTTCGAGCCTTAGCCGATATACTTGTAAAATATCCGGATATTATCGTCATTAGCGATGAGATCTACGAACACATCAACTTTGTGGGAGAACATGTTTCCATGGCAGCCTTTGAAGATATGTATGATCGTACGGTTACTGTAAATGGCGTTTCCAAAGCTTATTCCATGACCGGTTGGCGGATCGGTTACATCGGTGCACCGGAATACATTGCCAAAGCGTGCAATAAAATGCAGGGACAGGTGACCAGTGGTGCTAATTGTATCGCACAAAGAGCTACCATCGTTGCTTTGGAGCATTCGCCAACTGAAATTCAATACATGGTCGATGCATTTAAAGAACGTCGAAAATTGATCCTAGGTTTACTTTCAGAAATTCCCGGGATCAAAACCAATGAGCCCGAAGGAGCGTTTTATGTTTTTCCGGATATCTCCTATTACTTCGGAAAAACCCTTAAGGGAAGAACGATCCATAGTGCAGAGGATTTTGCGATGTACCTCTTGGAAGTAGCCGGAGTTGCTACGGTAACCGGGGAAGCATTTGGAGATCCCAACTGTATTCGAATTTCCTATGCCGCATCGGAAGATGACATCAGGGAAGCCATGAAAAGAGTCAAAGAAGCCTTAGCATAACAGTAATCATACATCGTTTAGTCTAAAGTATTGCCCTTTCAGGACTCCCTGGAAAGTAATATCTGAACAAATATTCGAATATCTGATCTCCTTGCCTTACTTTTAAGGGATGCAGCGATATCATTTCGTTATATTATTTCTAATTTCTCAGTGGAATTACGCGCAGAATCCGGATCAGCAGTTTTCGTTATTCTATGAAAATGCACAATTTGAACTTACCGAATTGCATCATCAACTTCTTGACAGTTTAAAAGGACTGGAAAATAAGGAACTCTACGACATACATATCAAAGGCTACACCAATAGTATTGGGGAAGAGAATTACAACTTGGAACTGTCTCGTAAGCGAGCGGAAAATGTAAAAAAAGAGCTCCGGTCATTCACTATTATTTCAACTACCGGCTTAGGTGAACTTGAATCGGAAGAAGCTAATAATCGTAGGGTGGATGTGTTTATACATAAAAAGGAAGATCATATTTCACAAGTAGATGAGGTGATAGAAGCGCCAATTTCAGAAGCTGTTGACACACTTTCCGTAGCTTCACTTATCATTCCAAAAGTAGGTGACAAAGTAACTTTACAAGGAATTATGTTCTACGCAGATCAAGATGTTATCATGGATGAAAGCACAGAAGCACTGAAAAAGCTGGTCGCATTTCTAAAAAAGCATCCAAAAATAAAATTTAAATTGATCGGTCATATTTGTTGTGGAGATAAAAATAATCCATCCTTAGATCTAAAAAATGCTCGTACGGGAAAAAATGATCTCTCAGAGGCTCGTGCAAAATCTGTATACAACTATCTTATAAAGAAAGGAATTGATAAGTTTAGAATGAGGTATTTTGGAATGGCCTATCGCAATCCGACCGGGAAGGGGGATGAATACGACAGACGGGTTGAAATAGAGATTACAAGCGTCAATTAACGATTCCGCCAGAAAAATGGAGTCAATAAAATTAAAACTGTAAATAATTCCAGACGCCCGATTAGCATCAAGAAACTAGACCACCACTTCGCGGCGGAAGGTAAAGCACCATAATTATCTACAGGTCCAAGATCACCGAGCGCCGGACCTATGTTACCTAAAGTGGAGGCAGCTCCCCCCAATGAAGTTGAAAAATCAAGTCCCAAGAGTGAGAATACTAAAACTCCAATAATAAAGGATAACATATAAAGTATGAAAAAACCCAATACATTGAATACAATTGCTTGAGAAACCGATTTGTTATTGTATCGCACCGGTAATATTGCGTTGGGATGTAAGGTTCTTTTGAATTCCATTATCCCGTTCTTGATCATGATTAAATGACGCACCACTTTGATCCCACCGGAAGTAGAACCCGCAGACCCACCCAGGAACATAAGTCCAAAAAAGAAGATCGTTAAAAAAGGAACCCAAGTAGTGAAATCAGCCGATATAAAGCCCGTTGTGGTGATCACCGTAAGTACTTGAAATAACCCGTGACGAATAGCACTCTCCAATTCTCCCCATACCATAGGATGTGTAATAGAAGAAGTGCTTGGATCCGCATAAAAGTAAATGAAAAAAGCGGCAACTGCCGTTAAACCAATTATAGATAAGGTGTAAACCTTAAACTCCTCATCTCTCAATATTTTGCTGAATTTACCTTTAAATGCAAAATAACTGAGTACAAAATTAGAACCTGCCAAGAACATAAATACAATAATGATATACTGGATCATCGGTTCTCCATTCCAGTAAGCCACACTTGCATTCTTTGTAGAAAACCCACCTGTACTTAAGGTACTTAAAGAATGATTGATGGCATCAAAGAAACTCATTCCTGCCACCCATAATAAAAAGGTCTCTGCTAAAGTGTACCCCACATAAATTAACCAAAGTCTTTTTGCCGTATCTGTAATCCTGGGGTGTAATTTATCACCTCCCGGACCGGGTGCTTCCGCAGCAAAAAGCTGCATTCCACCAATTCCCAGAAGAGGCAGAATGGCTATCGCCAAGACAATGATCCCCATACCTCCTATCCAATGAGTGGTACTACGCCAAAATAAAATTCCTCTCGGCATACTTTCAATATCACTCAGGATGGTAGCGCCTGTTGTAGTGTAGCCGCTCATCGTTTCAAAAAACGCATTGGTAAAGCTAGGGATGGCTCCCGTGAAAAGATAGGGCAGTGTGCCTGCCAATGCCATAAAAAGCCACCCAAAAGAAACGATCATATAGCCTTCTTTCTTTTGGATTTCCTTACGATGATTACGAGTAAAGAACATGATAATTCCTCCCAAT
The DNA here is from genome assembly GCA_024643385.1 of Flavobacteriaceae bacterium. GTDB lineage: Bacteria > Bacteroidota > Bacteroidia > Flavobacteriales > Flavobacteriaceae > JAHEMZ01. The sequence continues at coordinate 109,042 of JAHEMZ010000003.1, forward strand.
AGCATCGCAACACCCGACGCCATAAACATTTGTACCACCACACCATCATCGTACAAGAAACTAACCAGTGCCGATAAAAGCATGAACCCTCCGTTCACGACAAATAACAATCCCATTAAATGAGAAATGACGCGGAAATTTATGGAGGAAAAGGCACTCATTTAATAAAGAGCTTTTCGACTTTCTTAATTGATTGAGGTAGACAACAAACAACGATGCGATCTCCGGTGAGAATTTCAAAATCTCCCAAAGCAATCATACCTATTCCATTTCTGATAACTCCTCCTATAATCGCTGATCGAGGAAAATCAATGGATCGAATAGTCTTATCACACACTTCAGAGCTCGATGAAACAACAAATTCCAGCAATTCAGCATTCATATTGTTCAAGCGGGTCATAGCAACTACTTCGCCTTGTCTGATATGTCTAAAAATATGATTTGCTGCCAACAATTTTTTATTAATCAAGGTATCGATCCCTATAGAATGAGATAATTGAAAATAATCCACATTCTCTACCAAAGCAATTGTTTTCTTTACACCCTTCGACTTTGCCACCAAACAAGACATGATATTGGTTTCACTATTTCCCGTTACGGCTATAAAGGCATCCATTTCATTTATGGCCTCTTCTTGAAGCAACTCTACATTTCTGCCATCTCCATTGATCACCAAACAACTGGGGATATCATCAGCTATCTCAAATGCCTTGTCCTTATCGTTTTCTATAAGCTTCACATTGAACTTATTCTTGCAGAGATCTTCAGCTGTTTTTCGACCAATATTACTCCCTCCTAAAATCATCACATTTTTAATATCATCCTTCACCTTCCCTGAAAGTTTAAAGATCTGATCTACACCCTTTTCGGTGGTGGTAAAATATACCTGATCTCCCTCCTTAAATTGGGTGTCCCCTCTTGGTATCAGGGTATATTGAGTACCATATCGCTGAATAGCGATGGGAACAAATTTCAGATCTGGAAACCGAACCGCTACTTCCTTAACCGTTTTTCCCACGAAGGCTGCCGTTCTCGAAAGATGCAGTCCAATCATCGTTAAGGCTCCGCCCTCAAACTCATACGTATCATTAAAGGCACTTTGATTCAACAACAATTCAATCTCATTGGCCGCCAATGATTCGGGAGAAATGAGCTCGTCAATACCAAACTTGGTAAATCCCACCTCATCCTTGTTATCTAAAAACTCAGTATTGGATATTCGAGCAATCGTTCGCTTTGCTCCTAACTGCTTAGCTAAAACACAGGCGGTAATATTCGTGGTCTCACTGGAAGTCACCCCAATGACCAAATCGGTTTTTGCGACTTGCGAATCTTTTAGCACCGAAATGGAAGTTGCATCCCCCCTTACTACACGTATATCCAAATGGGTGTCTGCATACGCCAATGATTCGCGATTAGTATCGATAAGTGTAATATCCTGAGATTCAAAAGAAAGTAGTTTTGCGAGATGAAATCCAACCTCACCGGCTCCGGCAATAATAATTTTCATATGAGTAAGTAACAACTTAGTGCCGCAAAAGTACAAAATTTGACACATATCGTGACCAACATATAATTTACATTCATAATAATATATACCTCGGTGTTTTCCTAAAAAATAGTAATTTTGCAACCGCGCTTATGGAAAAGAAAATCACTCCTTATAAAGACTCGACGCTAAATAAGAAGGCTCAGGTAGAACAAATGTTTGACACCATTTCAAACGATTACGATGGTTTGAATCGGGTGATATCTTTTGGAACCGATGTCAAATGGCGTAAAAAGGTAGTCCAAATGGTAAAAGAAAGAAAACCAAACTCCATTTTGGATATTGCTACCGGAACCGGCGACCTCGCTATACAATTTGCACAACAAACCGAAACGGCGGAAGTGGTGGGTTTAGATCTTTCTGAAGGGATGCTTTCTGTTGCCCGAAAAAAAGTAGCTCAAAGTAATTTTCGGGAACGACTGAAGTTCGTAAAAGGAGATAGCGAAGCGCTTCCATTTGCGGACCAAAGTTTTGATGTAATCACTGTTTCTTTTGGAATTCGAAATTTCGAGCATCTTGAAAAAGGACTTTCAGAAATTTACAGAGTCTTAACCAAAGAAGGGCTCTTTATTATTTTAGAAACCTCCGTTCCCACTAAATTTCCCTGGAAACAAGGTTATCGGTTATACAGTAAGGGGATTTTGCCTATTATTGGCAAGCTATTTTCAAAAGATAAAGTAGCGTATCGATATTTGAGTGAGAGTGCCTCTGTTTTTCCGTTTGGAGAAAGTCTCAACAATATTTTACGAAAAACCGGGTTTATAGATGTGGAAAATTATCCGCAAACTTTAGGAGTAGCAACCATTTACAGGGCGACAAAATAATTATGAAGCACTTTTTTTTAGTTTTTGTATTTTTTATCCTTAGTCATTCCACCTATGCTCAGCTGTTCAGTAAGGAGCGGCTTGCCAATCTAGAGACCTTCGACAATCGGTTCTTATCTTGGGGTTACTATTTAGGTTTCAATCAATACGATTTCAAATTTGAGTACGAAAACCAGATTACTGATGAAAACACGGACATTTTGGTGGAAAACCAGGCAGGATTTAATGTAGGACTTATCGGTAATCTTCGTGTAAATCGCTATATCGATATTCGTTTGGAACCCGGTATCTATTTCACCCAAAGAAATTTAACTTTTCCAGGATTCGACGAGAAAAAAGACTTTTTAAGAGAAGTAAAATCAACTTATATTCATGTTCCACTACTGGTAAAGTTTTCAACCAAACGGATCAATAATATTAAACCCTTTGTGGTATTTGGTGTGTCGCGTTCTATGAACTTAGGTAGCAACGAGAAAAATCCGGAAGACAATAAGGTGGGGCAATTTCGTATGACTCGTGGAACCGGTTATTATGAAGCAGGGTTTGGTATAGATATCTACCTGTATTATTTCAAATTTTCCCCATCCATCAGAGGGGTTTTTGCGACAAGTGATGAATTGGTGGCGGATGATGATCCCAACAGCCCATGGACTTCAAATGTCAGCTCGATGAAGACCCGGGGATTATTTATCAACTTTACTTTTCAGTAGATCGGCGGAACTCGCTTAACAATACGGCTGTTGCCGAAGCAACATTTAAACTCTCTGCTCTTCCCCCTTTCCCAAATTGTGGGATGGTAATAGCATGTGTAATATAAGCCGCAATACTTTCAGCGATACCATGCGCCTCACTTCCCATTAACAATATAGCTGCTTCAGGTAACCGCTCGCTATATATATCGGCTCCATCTAATACGGCGCCGTAAACCGGTAATGAGCTCTCTTTCAAAAAAGATTCCAATGGCAGATAATGTATGCCCACTCTGGCGATAGAACCCATGGTCGCTTGAATTACTTTAGGATTATAACAATCTACAGTATCTTCCGAGCAGATCAAATGGGAGATCCCAAACCAATCACACAAACGGATAATGGTTCCTAAATTTCCGGGATCCCGAACGGCATCCAGTGCAATGATCAATTCGTTTTCTATGACTTTGGTACAGTGAGGGATCTCAAAAACAGCCAACCAGCCATTCGAATTTTTCAAACTGCTTATTTTTTGCAGGTCATTTTGACGTATCAAGACGGGTGGAATCGCAAATTCAATAGGGATCTCTGTAGCAAAAAACGAATGAACTTTCATCCCCGATCCCATCAAATCACGAATCAATTTTTCTCCTTCTGCAACAAATAATCCGTGTTTCATTCGGAACTTTTTTTGTTGCAGACTCGTTATTAATTTTATTTCGTTATTGCTTATCAAAATTATCCTATTTTTGAATTGAGAAACCTATACTCATTGACTCAACGCCTCACAAAAATATCATTATTTTTAGGAATTGGGATGCTTTTGGCGTCTTGTAACGCAGTCAAGCACCTGAAAGATGACGAATTGCTCTTAATTGATAATAAACTGACGATCAATGAGGAGGTAAGTAAAAATAAAGAAGCGCTAAGTTTAATCTCTCAAAAACCCAATCAACGTATTCCCATCATTGGTGTTCCGTTAGGACTTCATATCTACAATCTAGCTGAGACCAGTCCCGATTCTACTTTTCAAGATTGGTTACACCGAAAACCCAAACGAGAAGAACGTCTGAATGGTTTTCTATCCAGAAAACAAGTGATTGCATTAGACTCCAGTAAGGTAAAGTTCAATAAGTGGTTTCAAAAGGTGGGCTCAGCTCCCGTAATTATCGATGAAAAAAGATCGGAGAAATCATTGAAACAAATTGAAAAATATTTTTACAACAAGGGTTGGTTCAACGTCACAGGAAGTTATAAAATAGTCAAAGACTCGTCCAAATTGAAAAGAGGATATGTGAACTATTCGATTCAGCAGCACAAACCCTATTCCATTGATTCCATTGCACAAAATATTAGTTCACCCATTGTCGATTCACTTTATCAACTGAATAAAAATAGAACCTTTATCAAAAAAGGAGATCAATACGATGTTGCCAATTTTGACAATGAACGTTCCCGGATTACGCTACAAATGCGCAATTCAGGGCTGTATTATTTTGATCAGGACTATGTGACATTCGAGGCTGATACCAATAATGTGGGCCAGCGGGTTCATGTGGAATATATCATTCCCGACCGCAGGATCAATCAAGGTGATAGTATTTCCACCACCGAACCTTTTAAAATTCACACCATTAACGAAGTTCGAGTAATAACCGATTACAATTATACCCATGTAAATAAGGAATTTTCTGATTCGACCACATTTAAAGGATATAAGTTGTTCAGTTATGACAAGTTAAAATATAAGGCCAAAGCCATCACCGATGCCATTTCCATTTCCCCCGGGGAAATATTTAGGGATATTGACCGAACACTTACCTATAATCAGTTAAGTGAGCTGCGAAATTTTAAATACCCTACCATTAATTATCAGGAAGATCCCAGAGATACCACCGGAACAGGATTAATTACCACCATCCTGTTAAGTCCGAGGAAAAAATACACCCTAGGAATTGATTTTGACGCCTATACCGGAACCGTGCAACAGTTTGGAATTGGATTTAGCAGTAGTCTATTGATTCGGAATGTATTCGGGGGTGCCGAAAATCTTGAGATTTCCGCAAACGGCAGTGTGGGATCATCGAAAGACAACGCAGACAGTAACAGTCGATTCTTTAATACTTCTGATTTGGGAGGAAACATCCGACTCTCCTTTCCAACTATTTTATTTCCGATCAACACCAATAAGCTGATTCCAAAATACATGTCCCCTTTTACCAGTATCAGCGTAGGACTGAATTCTCAAAAGAACATTGGCCTGGACCGACAAAATTCCAGCGGTGTGTTTAGCTATCGATGGAAACCTTCCAATATACGAACCAATGAATTCGATCTCGTCAATTTGCAATATGTAAGGAATTTAAATCCGGAAAATTATTTCAATGTTTATAAATCTTCCTATAATCGATTGAATGAAATTGCAAATGAAGTTGGTTACCAATTTGAAAATGACAACAATGAACTTTCCATACCGGATGAAACCGATGCATTTATAGAACAATACTTTAGTTTCGACGATAGTTTAGAATATACCCAGGAAACATTCGATGAAATGATTGCTATTGAGCAGAGAAGGATTCGTTTAACGGAAAATAACCTGATTTTAGCAACGAACTTTACCTGGACCAGAGACAGCCGAAAAAATATATTCGACGACAGCTTCACCCGATTTCAATGGAAAGTGGAATTGGCCGGTAACTTGCTTGCCGGAATAGCTTCCTTAGCCAATCTAACGAAGAATGAAGCAGGTAATTCTGAAGTTTTCGGAGTGGTCTATTCGCAATATGCCAAATTTGAATCCAGTTATATCAGACACTGGACTTTTGACGACACCACTATTTTGGCATTCCGAGCCTTTGGAGGAATTGCGATTCCCTATGGAAACAGTACTTCTATCCCTTTCACCCGCAGCTATTTTGCAGGAGGGACAAATGATAACCGAGGTTGGCAGACTTATGACTTAGGTCCGGGTAGTAGCGGAAGTATTTTGGATTTCAACGAAGCGAACTTTAAATTGGCCTTCAACGGAGAATACCGTTTCCCTATTTTAGGGAGTTTTAAAGGAGCCTTCTTTGCCGATGCAGGAAATATTTGGAATGTGTTTGACGATATCGATATTCCTGAGTTTCGATTTGACGGGCTGAAAGATTTAAAAGAAATTGCCCTGGCCACCGGTGTAGGCTTACGTTATGATTTCGGATTTTTTGTGATTCGATTCGATACCGGATTTAAAACGCATAACCCCGCAAATCCTATTGGAGAAAGATGGTTTAAGGAATATAATTTTGCCAATGCTGTTTATAACATCGGTATTAACTATCCCTTTTAAACCACTATTTTTTTTTACTTTTGTAAGCTAAACAATCAAAATATGAATCATTCCATCCAACCGGGAGTTGCCTCCGGAAAAGAGGTTCAAGAAATATTCAAACTAGCTAAGGAGAAGAGTTTTGCGATGCCTGCCGTAAATGTGGTAGGTTCCAATACCGTAAATTCAGTTTTGGAAACTGCCAGGGATTTAAACGCCCCGGTGATTATCCAATTTTCGAATGGTGGAGCGCAATTTAATGCAGGGAAAGGTCTTTCCAACGATCAACAAAAATCAGCTATAGCCGGAGGTATTGCAGGAGCGCTTCATATTCACGAGTTAGCGAAGGCCTATAAGACGGCGGTAATTCTGCACACAGACCATTGCGCTAAGAGCTTACTCCCTTGGATCGATGGGTTATTATCAGCAAGTGAATCACATTATAACAAAACGGGCCGCTCGCTTTACAGCTCTCATATGATCGACCTTTCGGAAGAACCGATTGAAGAAAATATAGAGATTTGTAAAAGATACTTGGAGCGTATGAGTAAAATGAATATGACGCTTGAGATCGAATTGGGTATTACAGGGGGTGAAGAAGATGGTGTGGATAACAGTGACGTGGACAGCTCAAAATTATATACACAGCCCGAAGAGGTTGCCTATGCCTATCAAGAATTATTAAAGGTAAGTGATCAATTTACGATAGCAGCTGCCTTCGGAAATGTGCATGGTGTATACAAACCGGGTAATGTGAAACTTACGCCTAAGATTCTTCGGAATTCTCAAGAATATGTGCAGAAGAAATTCCAGACCGGCCCTAACCCTATTGACTTTGTTTTCCATGGTGGCAGCGGGTCTACACTGGAAGAAATTCGCGAAGCGATTGGGTATGGCGTGGTGAAGATGAATATTGATACTGATCTACAATTTGCTTTTACGGAAGGTATCAGAGATTATATGGTCAATAATATTGATTATTTGCGAACTCAAATAGGCAATCCTGAAGGTGCCGATGTGCCTAACAAAAAATTCTACGATCCACGTAGATGGCTTCGAGAAGGAGAAGTTACCTTCAAGAAACGACTGATTCAGGCATTTGAAGATCTGAATAATGTGAATACCCTTTAATTAAGAACAAGACAAACTCCTCTATATGGCTTGGTTTAAAAGAACAAAAAAAGGAATTCAAACTCCTACTGATCAAAAAAAAGATGTACCCAAAGGTCTTTGGTACAAATCTCCGACCGGCAAGATTGTCGATGCTGAAGAATTAGAAAGAAATTACTACGTAAGTCCGGAAGATGGGTATCATGTGCGTATTGGAAGCAAAGAGTATTTTGAAATACTTTTTGACGATAATAAATTCAAAGAGCTTAATAAAGATCTTGTTTCTAAGGACACTTTAAAATTTGAGGATACCAAAAAATACACGGACCGTTTGAAGGAGGCTCAAGATAAAACCGGTCTAAATGATGCTGTGAGAACGGCAGTAGGAAAATCCATGGGAGCGGATATTGTGATCGCGTGTATGGATTTTAGTTTTATCGGTGGATCCATGGGAAGTGTTGTGGGAGAAAAGATTGCCAGAGCGGCAGATTATTCGTTAAAAAAGAAGATCCCCTTTATCATAATAAGCAAAAGTGGTGGTGCTCGAATGATGGAAGCAGCGCTCTCCTTGATGCAGTTGGCAAAAACCAGCGCAAAACTAGCGCAATTGGCAAAAGCGAGAATTCCTTATATCTCATTATGCACCGATCCTACTACCGGTGGTACGACAGCCTCATTTGCCATGTTGGGAGATATCAATATTAGTGAACCCGGAGCGTTAATTGGTTTTGCAGGCCCTAGAGTGGTGAGAGATACCACAGGAAAAGAACTTCCGGAAGGTTTCCAAACGGCAGAATTTTTAAAAGAACATGGATTCTTGGATTTTATTAGTCATCGTAAAGATCTGAAACGAAACATCAATCTCTACTTGGATCTAATTCTAAACCGACCTTTACGAGAGAAGAAATTAGCATAAAAAAAACCGCCAGATGGCGGTTTTTTTATGCTATTGACAGCGGTGACTTAATTCCCTAAGATCACGGGGAATTCCACTCCATTAAAAATGATGGTTGCAATGGCGTCACAGGTACCATTCCCAAAATCCAAAGCTCCCGTGAGTCCTTCCTGCGTTACTTCAATACGTCCGCTCACAAAATAAAGACAGGTCATTTCCCTTATTAAAGGGGTGGTAACTTCTCCGGTACGTTCAAATCCGTTACTTAGATTGGTCTGCCAGGTTCCGGTGATTCGATAAACATTATCTTCCCAAGTACCCGTGCCAACGCCTTCGATCCATTCGGTGATACGAAGTCCATCCCTATTGGCTGTAACCGTAGTGCCCGGAAAAGAAATAGTGATGTCCTCACCTACGGTGGATTGAGGATGCCCATTATTATTCTCAAGGATTCGATTGATATTTCCTCCCCCGGAAATTCCATTTCCGTTATATACGAAGTCGATATAGATATAATCAATACTTCGGGTTCCGGCTACCAAAGGGCCATATTCCATACTTATTTTTCCGGAAACTATCGCACCGTTATAAAGAGTACAGCCTGTGCCAAAATCTATAAGAATAGTACCTCCATTACCATTGGTGGTGATCGTAAAAGCAGTACACTCGGGAAAAATAGAGTTCGTCATGCGACCGGGTTCTTCAATTTGCACATAGCCTCCTTCTACTATATTCTGAGCTCCTTCCACTATATTATCAGTTTGAGCGGCATACGCGGTATTTTCCGCTGAAAAATTAATGTCCTCCGGGTCGGAAGAATCATCATCCCCTTTACAGGATACCAAGGAAATGACGAGAGCAGAAAAAGAAAGCAGGGTAATTTTCTTTAAAATGGTTTTCATAATGTAGGTTTATTGAGTTAATGTGAATCTGTCTTTTTTAACGTAAAAGGGCTTTATTCAGTATCTCTAGAATAAAATTATATACAATAGTACCGATTTTTATGATTCGTTTTTGTACTTTTGCCGCTCGATAATCACAAGGTTATCAACATACATAAAAATCATTTAAATAATATTGGCATGTATTTAACAGCAGAAAAAAAACAAGAACTTTTTAAGAAACACGGAAAAAGCGCAACCGACACCGGTTCGGCTGAAGGGCAAATTGCACTTTTTACACACCGTATCGAGCATTTGACGCAACACCTTAAGAAAAACCACAAGGACTACAACACAGAGCGTTCTTTGGTTAAAATGGTAGGAAAGCGTCGTTCTTTATTGGATTATCTAATGAAGAAAGATATTATGAGATACCGTGCGATTATTAAAGAATTAGGATTACGTAAGTAATATTTTAAAGGGACACTTTAACGGTGTCCCTTTATTTTTTCAGAAATTTTTCTGAACTTTATCGAACTAGAAAAAGCTACCCTTAGTTTTTCATTGGTCAAACCACACAACAACACAACTCTAGGTTTGAGAACCAAACCTTGACCAATAGTAACGGTGCATAAATGCGCCAAAATGAAAAACAAATGATACCTAAAGTATTTAGAGAGGTCATAGACCTCGGCGACGGGCGTGAAATCACACTCGAAACCGGAAAATTAGCAAAACAAGCACACGGTTCTGTGGTCGTTCAGTCCGGAAAATGTATGTTGCTATGTACGGTAGTTTCCAACTACCAACAAAGTGATGTGGACTTTCTTCCATTAACAGTGGATTACCGTGAAAAATTTGCCGCTTCGGGGCGATATCCCGGAGGATTCTTTAAGCGTGAAGCCAGACCCAGCGATGGAGAGGTGTTGACCATGCGTTTGGTGGACCGAGTATTGCGTCCCCTCTTCCCAAAAGATTACCATGCCGAAACGCAGGTAATGATTCAGTTGATGTCTCATGACGATGAAGTGATGCCTGATGCGATGGCCGGATTGGCTGCCTCGGCTGCTATTCAGTTATCCGACTTCCCTTTTGAATGCCCTATCTCTGAAGTAAGAGTAGGTCGCGTGAACGGGGAATTCATTATCAATCCTTCACGGGCACAATTAATGGAAAGTGATATTGATATGGTGATTGGTGCTTCGGCAGATTCTGTGATGATGGTTGAAGGTGAAATGAAGGAAATTTCAGAAGAGGAAATGACCGAAGCGATCAAGGCTGCTCATGAAGCGATCAAAGTTCAGTGTGCAGCACAAGTGCGTCTAGCTGAAGCTGTTGGTAAAAAAGCTATCCGTGAATATGAACCGGAAGCTGAAGATGAGGCTCTTGCAAAGAAAATATATGCGCTGGCCTACGATAAAGTATATGCGGTGGCAAAAGCCGGATCTTCTAAGCATGAAAGAAGTGCTGCATTTGCAGAAATTAAAGAAGAGATCGTTGCCGGGTTTTCTGAGGAAGAAAAAGAAGCCTATGGCGGAATGATATCAAAATATTATTACAAAGCCGAAAAAGAAGCCGTTAGAGATCTTACTTTGAACGAAGGACTTCGTTTGGACGGAAGGAAAACAACTGATATTCGCCCGATCTGGTGTGAAATAGATTATTTACCATCTACACACGGATCTGCCATCTTTACCCGTGGAGAAACACAGGCATTGGCTACAGTAACATTGGGAACCTCCAGAGAAGCCAACCAAATAGACATGCCATCCTTTGAAGGGGAAGAAACTTTTTACCTACACTACAACTTCCCTCCTTTTTCAACCGGTGAAGCAAGACCGATCAGAGGGACTTCAAGAAGAGAAGTAGGTCACGGAAATCTTGCACAGCGGGCGTTAAAAGGAATGATCCCAAAAGATTGTCCATATACTGTAAGAGTCGTTTCGGAAGTATTGGAAAGTAATGGTTCGTCCTCCATGGCAACTGTTTGTAGTGGAACAATGGCATTGATGGATGCAGGGGTTCAATTGATCAAGCCGGTTTCCGGGATCGCCATGGGATTAATTTCCGGGGGTGATAGCGGGAAATATGCAGTTTTATCTGATATCCTGGGAGATGAAGATCACTTAGGGGATATGGACTTTAAAGTAACCGGAACGGCAGATGGTATTACCGCTTGCCAAATGGATATTAAAGTGAAAGGTCTTTCCTACGAGATTTTAGTGAATGCATTAAAACAAGCTCGTAACGGACGTTTACATATTCTAGAAAAACTTACCGAAACCATCGCTGCCCCGAATGCTGATGTAAAACCACATGCACCAAAAATGATAACGGTAACCATTCCGAATGAATATATTGGAGCGTTAATCGGACCTGGTGGAAAGGTAATTCAACAACTTCAGAAAGACACGAAAACTACCATTGTAATCAATGAAGACCCGATAACAGAAGAAGGTATTGTAGAAATCTTAGGAACCAATCAAGAAGGTATTGATGCTGTGTTGGCAAAGATCGACTCCCTTACCTTTAAACCGGAAGTAGGAAGCGTTTACGAAGTAAAAGTGATCAAGATCCTTGATTTCGGCGCCGTAGTCGAGTATTTAGATGCCCCAGGAAATGAAGTTTTACTTCACGTATCTGAATTGGATTGGAAACGCACGGAAAATGTAACCGATGTAGTAAATATGGGAGACGTTTTTGACGTGAAATACTTCGGTGTAGACCCAAGAACCAAAAAAGATAAGGTTTCCAGAAAAGCACTGATGCCTAAACCGGAAGGTTATGTGGAGCGTCCACCAAGAAGCGATAACGACCGTGGTAGAGATAACCGTGGTAGAGACAATCGCGGAAGAGATAATCGTGGAAGAGATGACCGCAGCCGAGATCGAAATAGAGATTAATACATTTCTGACTTATAAAGTAAAACGCCTCTCATTACCGAGAGGCGTTTTTTTTGTTTAAAAACCCGCTAAATTTTCGTTCATCTCATTATCTTTAGGAGACAACAACCACTAATGATAAAATTCTTTCGCAATATCCGTAGATCACTTTTGTCCATGGGAAAAACCGCCAGCTACCTT
>JAHEMZ010000115.1 GCA_024643385.1 Flavobacteriaceae bacterium
TGAAATCAAAACTTATATCAATCAGCACTTTAATTTGTGCTGTTGTTATGATGGCGGCCGTGAATGCGCCAGCCCAGGAGAAGACTGCGTTCAATCGGACCATTCTCCCGATTCCAGAAAAACCATTTCAAGGATATGTTGGATTAACCGCATCAGAATCCGTCAAAGATTTTCCGCCAATGGTGGTTCCACCGGAAGGAGCTCCAAATGTATTAATTATTATGACCGATGATGTGGGGTTTGGGGCCAGTGAAGTATTTGGTGGTCCAATTCCCACACCGGCTTTCGACCGCTTGGCTAAGTCAGGGCTGATATATAATACTTTTCATACCACGGCACAATGCTCGCCTACGAGAGCGGCTTTGTTGACAGGCAGAAACCACCATACAGCCGGAACAGGCTCCATTATGGAAATGGGAATTGGGTACGAGGGATATAATACCCTGGTTTCAAAATCGCTGGCAGGTATTGGAACAATATTAAAAGAAAACGGATACAATACATCCTGGTTTGGCAAAAACCACAATGTTCCCGACTGGCAAAACAGCCAGGCGGGACCGTACGATTTATGGCCTACAGGTTTAGGGTTCGAGTACTTTTATGGATTTTTAGGAGGCGATGCCCATCAGTTTTCGCCGGCACTTTTTGAAGGTACAAAACCTGTCGAACCCCCGTACAAAGAGGGCTACCACCTAGATAAGGATCTTGCCGACCATGCCATTGCAAGGCTGCGGTTATTAAATGCCATGGCGCCCGACAAACCATTTCTGATGTATTACACACCTGGAACATCTCATGCCCCGCATCATGCCCCAAAAGAATGGATTGAAAAATTTAAGGGCAAATTTGACATGGGCTGGGATGTATTAAGGGAACAAACCCACCAAAAACAATTAAAACTTGGGGTTATTCCCAAGGGAACAATCCTTACTCCAAGACCAGATGCAGTTCCGGCTTGGAATTCATTGGATAAAGAACATCAGCAGGTTTTTGCCCATATGATGGAAGTTTATGCTGCTGCCCTTGCGCATTGCGATTACCAGATAAACCGTTTATTGGATGCATTGAAAGAAACCGGCAGAATGGACAATACACTTATCATTTACATACAAGGCGACAATGGCGCAAGTGGCGAAGGGGGCGATCAGGGTATGTTAAATGAAATCACCCTCTTTAACGGAGTAAAAGAAAATTGGAAAGATATTAAAGCCGCATACGATGCCGGGACACTGGGTGGCCCCATGCATTTTAACCATATGCCTGCCGGCTGGGCTCATGCCATGTCAACTCCATTCCAATGGACAAAACTGATCGCTTCACATTTTGGCGGAACACGAAACGGGATGGTGATTTCATGGCCCAAAAGAATTAAGGCCAAAGGAGAATTAAGAGAACAGTTTCATCACGTCATCGATATCATGCCTACAATTCTTGAAGCCACAGGCATCCCGGCACCTATAGAAGTATATGGCGTTGCCCAAAAGCCTATCGAAGGTACTAGTATGGTTTACACTTTTGATAATCCCAAAGCTCCTTCTACACATAGAACACAATACTTTGAGATCTTTTGCCGTAGAGGTGTATACCATGATGGATGGGTAGCTGCCACCACGCCTCCAAGTGCGCCCTGGATTCCGAGTCCACCATCCAAAGATCCAATGTATGAATATAAATGGGAGTTGTACAATGTTGACGAGGATTTCAGTGAGGCAAATAACCTGGCAGAAAAATATCCCGAAAAGCTTCAAAGGCTGAAAGATATCTTTACAGTGGAAGCCGCAAAATATCATGTCTTTCCCCTGGACGACAGCAATATATCCCGTTTTGATGTAGCTAACCGGCCAAGTTATACAATAGGAAGGACATCATTTGTTTATTATCCCGGCATGGTGCGCATTCCTGAAGGCAGTGCCCCCGATATGAAAAATAAATCGTTTAAAATTACCGCTGAGCTTAACCTTACCAAGGGCAAGACAGATGGGGTACTTCTTACACAAGGAGGCAGGCCCGGAGGATATGCTTTGTTTATCAAAGACGGAAAACTTATTTACCATTACAATTTTGTAGGTGTTGAAAGGTATGAGGTCGTTTCAGAAAAGGCGCTTCCATTCGGAAAGTTCACATTAGTTTGTAACTTCGATTATGAAGGTGACAAGCCCGGAGGTGCCGGCACAATGACTTTTAGGATTAACGGCAAACAAATTGGTAAAGGACGTATTGAAAAAACAATACCACTTCGGATCTCTTTAGATGAAACTTTTGACGTAGGAGAAGATACCGGAACTCCTGCTACCGAAGCCTATGAAACGCCGAATCATTTCGAGGGCGAGATAGTAAAGCTGACCATTGACATCTAAATAAAAAGCTCCTTTGGAGCAGGCTAAAAAAACGGTTGCAGCAGACGGCGCTTAGGTGCCGCTGCTGAACAGGAGCTGGTTGATTTAAGTCCTAAAGGAGAAACAAAATGAAGCTGACAGTTGAAAGCGCCATCCATAAATAAGCTTTTTGGGGATGGACACAAATATTTACTTCACCGAAAAGAAGAGACGATCATGAAAATAAAACACATTTCAATCATCACTTTTTATTTTCTCACAGTTTTCTCTGTCGGAGTTACCCTCACAACAGCTCGTGCCGACAGCGGAGACAATATTGCCGATCGCATGTATATACAAAAGGCAACCGAGGTCGTCATTTGGGCGCAGCCTCTTATGAACGCCATAGCCATGAGGGATGGTTTCGAGAAGGGTGGCGGCGCCGGGCCGAACGATCTTCTGTACTTCAAGAAACCCATCGACTGGCGCTTTCAAATTACGACGCCAAACAACACGACGATGTACGCCTTTGCTTTTTGGAAGACGCTTGATGGA
>JAHEMZ010000116.1 GCA_024643385.1 Flavobacteriaceae bacterium
AGGCTAAATTAATAAGCGAATACTCGGGATCCGCATTGACTAGTGTTAAAGCCGATGAGCTCTATAAAGAATGGGACCGTGTATTACGCTCTTACTCTGATGTTATTTCTGAATTTCAAGCGAGGGTAAAATAAATTATTTTTTTAATAAAAAGAAAAAGGCTGTTCGTTTGAACAGCCTTTTTCTTTTTCACCAACTTTCAATTTATTTTAGATGGGAATACGTTTTACCGTAATACAACATTTGTTCTTCAAAACTAGCAGGTTGTTCAATAGTAAATCCGCTAATTTCACCGGCATCATCCATCGTTGGCACGATCATCGGATTAAGGAATCCACCATAGGGAGCCGACGTGAATTGCTTGTTACGTTCCAGAATTTCAGCATGTAAAGTCTGGTCCACCTTTACACCATAATTTTCTACCAAAGCCATAGCTGCCTCGTAATCTCCTTCACTGGTGATCCGTTGAGTTTCACGCAAAAGTTCTCCAAATAAACTTCTCAGTTTCCCATAATCAGTGATATTGAAATAGGTTTTACCGTCTCTGGTTATTTTCTCTATTACATTATCGGCTCTCCCTTTTTCGAAGACCCACGCACTTACCCACTGGCGATTTCTCATATGGGCTTCTTCAACATCATTACCTAAATCCAATCGGATCAATTGTGTTACCAACCCATTTCGTATATAGCCGTCGTAGGCAGCCATTCCGGCTTCCTCCGTATTATCGACCAATCCTAGTTCTTTTAATTTCGGATCCATCAAATAATACAGTCCGAATAAATCGGCACGACCTTCTTCAATCGTAGATTTGTAGCTTTTCAAGGTTTCTTTCGGCGTACCTACTCCCGGATTAATTTGACCGGACGCATGCCCCACTACTTCGTGTAATGCTGTATGTAATTTATCTGCCAATTCTCCATAGGCTTCTTCTAAACGTATTTCTTCTTCGTCATTCGCAAACTCCTTTAAACGACCACTTCCTCCTACTTTACCATACGATTCTATTAAGTTGCCAAGGGATACAGACTTACTGCCATGCGCAGCTCTGATCCATGGGCTATTTGGTAAATTGACCCCAATGGGCGTTTTGGGAGATGCATCTCCTGCCTCTCCGGCCACGATGACCGTCTTATAGGAAACTCCTTTTACCTCTTTCTTTTTGTGTTCTGGCATTAATGGGGAATTATCCTCAAACCATTGCGCTTGATCTGATAAAACTGCCATTTTCTTGGACATATCAAAATCCTTTATCTGAATAATGGATTCATAGGAACCTTTATAACCTTTCGGATCATTATAGACTTCAATAAAACCATTGATCCAATCAATATTACCCTCTGTAGAATTCACCCAGGCGATGGCATAATCATCCCAGGTATCCAAGCTTCCGGTTTGGTAGTATTCGATCAACAATCCTAAGGCTTTTGCTTGATTTTCATTTTCGGCAACTCCTTTTGCTTTTTCCAACCAATAGATGATGCGATCAATAGCTTCACCATAAAGTCCTCCACTTTTATAAACTTGCTCTACCAACTTTCCATTCTCCTTTACCAGCTTTCTATTTAGACCAATCTCGATTGGTTCTTTTTGATCTACTTTAATCGCGCCGTAGAATTTCTCAACATCGGCAGTGGTAACATCCGGCCCGTAAAAATTGATTGCACTTTCTAACACGATATCGGCATCTTTACTCAAATTCACTTTTTTGGAATCTTTATCATTAAAGATCACTTCCAATGCTTCACCTTTCAATACAGTCCCCGTTTCCGTCAACAAAGTTTGGAAATACTCCTGACTGAAATCCGGCTTGAACTTGTCGTTGCTGTAATGGTGATGGATCCCGTTTGAAAACCACACCCGCTTTAAATAAACTTCAAAATTTTTCCAATCTTCTGTCGTTTTATCCCCTTGATACACAGTGTAAATATTTTCCAATGCCGCACGGATAACTAGATTGTGACGATAATTTTGAGCCCACATGATATCCCGACCTTCTAAACCGGCTTGGGTTAAATAATAAACTAACTTTTGTTCATTCAAACTCAGTTCTTGAAAACCGGGTATTTGATATCGAATAATTTTAAGATCGGCAAACTGTTCTGCCAAATACTCGAAATCCTGCTGTTGTTCCGCAACTTGAGCAACCTCCGCTTCCTTTTTATTCGTATCAGCGCACGAAATAAAAAGCATACTAAACAAGGTCGCAACCAATAAAAATTTATGTTTCATGTTCAATTAGATTATTTTGCTGCAAAGGTAACAAATATTCAAATTACGGGATGTGTCTTTGTCGTCAAGAAAACTAAGAATTGACTATCTTAGCAAAAGCAACCTAATGTATTCAAATGAAAATATTTAAGTATATTCTTTTTTTGATCTTGATCGTACTCATTGGTGTCTCGGTCTATTTTGGCACTATGGATGGAAGTTATGACGTTGCCGTTACAAAACAAGTTCAAGCCCCAACTTCCTTATTATTTGAACAGGTCAATGAATTAAAAAATTGGCAGCAATGGGGTCCATGGAACGATAATGATCCACAAATGACCGTCGCTTATAATGCCATTTCCAGCGGAGAAGGAGCTTCCTATTCGTGGGAAAGTGAAATTGAAGGGAATGGCTCGATTCAAACCCAAAGGGTGGTTGACAAAGATACTATTCTGCAAAAAATAGCATTTGAAACTCCTCTGGGTGATAGTAAAAGTGATGTTTACTGGTATTTTAGTCCGAAGGAAAACGGGGTAACCGAAATCACATGGGGTATGAGAGGTGATCATTCTTTTCTGGAGAAGTTGTTCTTGTCTTTTCAGGAAGAATCTTTCGATCATAGTTTAAAACAAATGTT
>JAHEMZ010000063.1 GCA_024643385.1 Flavobacteriaceae bacterium
CATAAACGCAATCATCTGAACTATCAAATTGGAAAAATTGCAGCGCAATATAATCTAGATTCGGAATTAGGTATTAATTGTCTGGAAGAATACATCAAGAACTATTCGGTAAAAGATGGTGTCCCCAAAGATTGGGCCTACTATCGTATGGCACAGATCTATAAGAATCTGGGAGAAAAAGATTCAGCCTTGCAATGGATTAATAAGGCCTTGACCAGCAGGCCCGATTTTGATGAGGCTAAAGAGGTAAAGACACAGATCTTGGCGTTATAAAGTGCACATAATACCTTTTGGGGATCGAATAAACCCCTTGTATTTTTTATCTTTAGCCTAAATAATTCAAAGGCGTATGCGACTACATTTTATTGCAATTGGAGGAAGTGCCATGCACAATCTGGCTTTGGCATTACATGATAAGGGAGAAACAGTAACGGGTAGCGATGATGAAGTTTTCGAGCCATCCAAGAGCCGATTGGCCGCCAAGGGACTATTGCCGGAATCCTTTGGCTGGTTTCCCGAAAAGATAAACGACAACCTCGATGCAGTTATTCTCGGGATGCATGCCAAGGCTGATAACCCCGAACTAGTAAAGTCAAAGGAAATGGGATTAAAGATCTATTCCTATCCCGAATACTTATACGAGCATGCTAAAAATAAAACCAGGGTGGTGATTGGGGGTTCCCACGGAAAGACCACGATCACTTCAATGATCTTACATGTAATGCATTATTGGGATCGCCCCGTCGATTTTATGGTTGGTGCCCAATTGGAAGGGTTTACCAATATGGTGCATCTTACAGAAGAGAACGATTTCATCGTGCTGGAAGGCGATGAATATCTGTCGTCCCCTATCGATCGGCGACCTAAATTTCATTTATACCAACCGAACATAGCTCTCTTAAGTGGCATCGCCTGGGACCACATCAATGTTTTTCCAACGTTCGACAACTATGTAGAACAGTTCTCCATCTTTTTGAATCAAATTACCGAGGGAGGAGCTATCATCTATAACGTGGAGGATCAGGAAGTTAAAAAAGTGGTAGAGTCGAACACGAATACCATTAAAAAATATCCCTATCAAACCCCTGTTTACGAAGTACAAGAGGGTGAAACCATGTTGGAGACGCCTGAGGGTTTGATGCCCATCGAAGTCTTTGGAAAGCATAACCTAAATAATTTGGAAGGTGCTCGTTGGATTTGCCAGCTCATGGGGGTAGATGCGGACGATTTTTATGAAGCGATAGCCGGGTTTAAAGGCGCAAGTAAGCGTTTAGAGAAAATAGCGGAGAATGACCGGGCTATAGCTTATAAGGATTTTGCCCATTCTCCAAGTAAAGTAAAGGCAACGACTCAGGCGGTCAAGGACCAATATCCTGAACGTACCTTATTGGCTTGTTTGGAACTTCACACCTATAGCAGCTTAAACCCACAATTTCTAAGTGAATATCAAGGAGCGCTCGATGCTGCTGATGTAGCTGTGGTTTTTTATTCACCACATGCGGTGGAGATAAAGAAGTTGGAACCCATCACACATCAACAAATAGCCGATGCCTTTCAACGAAAAGATTTGATTATTTATACCGATCCGGAAGCATTTCAGGAGTTTTTATTCCGCCAAGATTTTGTCAATGCCAGTTTGTTATTAATGAGCAGTGGTAACTATGGAGGATTAGATTTTGGGCGAATTAAGGATTTGATTCAGTCTCGTACATAGAACGTATAAAATCCTCTTCTTCGGCTTTTGAATGATCTATAAGTGCTTGTTTGGCTGATTCAAAATCGATTGGGTTCTTATCCTGTGAGAGCTTGAATTTTCCTTCCCATTCTGTTATTTCAATATCAAATGTCTGAATATAGGGCAGTAGACGTTCCATGCGCGGATCGTCCGGTTTCAGTACAAATCTTTGCTCCTGTCCTTCCAATAAACGGGTCATGGTTACCAGGGTTTCTTTTACTTCCGCCGATTCGTGAATTAATCGAACGTTCCCGGTGATATGAACCATCAGATAATTCCAGGTGGGCAATTGTGAAGTAGAATAGATGGCAGGGGAAATGTAGGTGTCAGGCCCTCTGAAAACTACCGTGATCTCGGCTCCGTCTGTCAATGTTTCCACTTGAGGATTATGGCGATCGATATGCGCCACCAGACGTCCGGTCGCTTCATCATAGATAATGGGAATATGAGTTATATGGGGTTGGTTGCCTTTGGCAGAGACCAACATGCCCAATGGGTAATGTTGGATGAGCGCTATCATTTTTTGAATATCGTCCGACTGGTGATGAGGAGGTGGGTACATTGTTATACTCCAAATTGTCGAAAGTGGTGATCAAGGTGCTTGTATTCCATTTTACCCCATTGTTCATGGGTTAATTTTCCAAAGGATGGATGTGGATTCCAATGTTCACGGTCACTTAATTTATAAAAAGCATCCACAAGTTCTTCCAACCGAATTTTTTCAAGCTGAAAATCTCGATCGTCGGTGATCTTTAATTGCGGAGCGGTGGGCAAGTTCTTTCGCCATGGCTTATCGCTGTACATCATTTTTTTAAATAAGAGCATAAGGGGATTAAACCTGGGTTTTACCGCCTTATTCTCGATGGCAATTTGCAAAGGAAACTGGCAATGACGAACCATTTGACCCAGGGTCATTTTACCCCATTGTCGAGGGGAAGATTCGGTCAATTGACTCAATCGTTCCATGACATCGTTATATCCTTCTGCTTCGAGTAATGATTTCATCGTATTTATAAATGAGTAACTTCAGTTTAAATATACGTGATTATCTTTAGAGAAAACAAACAATTTGGAAGGAGAGAGTATTTCATTTTCGATTAAACAATGGAACGAAGACGACCGACCCAGGGAGAAAATGTTACTGAAGGGCAGACAGGCACTAAGTGATGCAGAGCTCATAGCTCTATTGATCGGATCGGGGAGTCGTGAAGAAAGCGCGGTGGTTTTAAGTCAGCGCATTTTAGCTACCACCGGACATAATTTAAATGAATTGGGAAGGTTGGCCATTTCAGATTTGACAAAGTTCAAGGGCATCGGGGAGGCCAAGGCGGTCACCATTGCGGCGGCCTTAGAATTGGGGAGACGACGAAGAGCAGAAGAGGCGCGTCAGAAACTAAAAATTAATTCAAGCCATTCGGTTTTTGAACATTTACAGCCTCTTATCGGGGAGCTTCCACATGAGGAGTTTTGGATCGTCTATCTCAATAATTCAAACCGCGTATTACAAACTCATCAATTGAGCAAAGGGGGGATCACCGGAACAGTGGTGGATATTCGACTGGTATTCAAATTAGCCTTTGAATTGGGAGCGGTTGCTGTGATCTTGGCACATAACCATCCGTCCGGAACGCTGAAGCCGAGTCATGCCGACATTCAACTGACCAAAAAACTAAAAACGGCCGGCGAGAGTCTTGATATTAAGGTTTTGGACCATCTCATTGTTACTGAAAAAGCGTACTTTAGCTTTGCCGATGAACAAATGCTGTAACCTTTCATGCTATTCATTTATACCCAAAAGATCACCCCTCGATTCGATTATATTTTCAAGCACATTTGTACTCGGATATTAGGCTTGAAAATTGAATTCACAACCTCAATCGAAGAATTTATCGCCTTTAAAGGGGCCAAACTCTCCTATGGCAAACAGGCCTTGGGAAACGAACTCTTTTTTCAATCGCAAGGAATATTGACCGTGCAGGGGTTTGAAGATATTGAGGTGATCGTAAAACCGTGGGGAGAAACGATAGGTTTTTTTCAAATGTCCGATAAGAGTGCCATGGCTTTTGATATTTTTGCGGCTGCTTTTTATTTATTAAGTCGTTACGAAGAGTATGTACCCCATGTAAAGGATGAACTGGGAAGATTTCCTGCCACGGAAAGTCTTGCCTATAGAGAAGGTTTTCTCAAAGAACCCGTCATAGATATATGGGCATATAAATTCAAGGAAATTCTTTTGAAACAATTTCCGGACCTTTCCTTTCAGGAAAGGAGCTTTCAAATTCATAATATCGTGGAAGCCAAACGTCCTTTTGAATTTCTTCAGCGAGGAGTATTGCGCAATATTGTGGGTTTTGGCGGTGACTTGTGGAAAGTAAAACTGGGCCGTCTTTTTCAGCGTATTCGTGTATTGATGGGTTTAAGGAAAGACCCATACGACACTTTTACGTGGCTCCTTAACAATTCAAAAAGCAGCCATTCAAACCTTACTGTTTTTTTTCTCTTGGGAGAGGGGTTTTCGTTTAGAGAAGACTTTAATACTAAAAGAGAAAAATTTCGACGTTTAGTGAAATACGTAGGGGACTATTGTGAAGTGGGCTTAGTGTTCTCGTATCATTCGCTGGATGATGAAAATCGACTGAAACAGGAAAAGTCGCAATTGGAAGAAATTACCCATCGAAACCTGGTAAGTTCCTTTAACGATAGACAGTTGATCAAGTTGCCTAATGTGTATCGTTCGCTGGTGGAATTGGAAGTGCAAAAAGACTTTACCTTGTTTTACTACAATGAGATTGGATTTAGAGCCAGTACCTGTACACCGTTTTTATTCTATGATCTGGACTACGAAGTGAAAACACCCCTCATTCTTTATCCTGTGGTGGGTAAATCGTTAGCGTTGAATTTTGGTAAAGAATCAGACATAGAAGGCACATTGATGGAAGTGTATAACCGAGTAAAGGATTTAAATGGTTGTTTCTCTTTTTTATGTTCCAATAGAGATTTTGAATATAAAAAGGAAAATAAAACATGGCGTTATTTCTTTTCTGAAATATTGAATCCTCATGCGTGATTATATAAAACATATATTTTTTGATCTTGACCATACTTTATGGGATTTCGATAAAAATTCAAGATTGGCTTTTGAGCGTATGTTTCACGCTCATAGGATAGGAGTGAATTTGGATGAGTTCATTTCCGTGTACGAGCCTATTAATTTTCATTATTGGAAATTGTATCGGGAAGAAAAGGTAAGTAAGGATCAACTCCGAAGAGGTCGCTTCTTGGAATCCTTTCAAGTTTTTGGGATTCAGTACAATGAAACAGATTTGGACCGGCTTGCGACCTCCTATATTGATGAGTTACCTAAGGACAATCATTTGTTCGAAGGGGTGAAGGATATTTTAGGATATCTGGAATCACGCTATGAGCTGCATATTATAACCAATGGTTTTCAGGAGGTGCAACACTTGAAGCTTACTAATAGTGGAATAATAAATTTTTTTAAAACCGTGACCACATCGGAAGAGGTAGGATTAAAGAAGCCGAACCCCATTATTTTCGAAAAAGCCCTTGAAAAAGCTTCTGCGGAAGCCCGTCTGAGTTTGATGGTGGGCGATACTTTCGAAGCAGATATTTTGGGTGCCGAGGCCGTAGGAATGGAAACCTTGTTCTTCAATTATCGCAAGGAACAGGTTCCGGCGGCATATCGAAAGATCGATGAGATCACAGAACTCAGGAAGCTTCTTTAAAATACGATAAACATTTCGGCAGGGTTTAAAAACCCCCTGCCGGGAGGTGCTGAATTTGAAGAAAGTGTATCTTTACAACCATGTTTTATAAAAATTCAAAGAATGAATAAAAGTATCATCGCGGTCATTTTCTTTTTTATAGGTTATATCCAAGTGTTTTCACAAGGAGAGCAACTGAATGATTATAGTTATGTAATAGTTCCGACAAGATTTGATTTTCAATATGAAGAAGATCAATATCAATTAAATTCACTGCTGAAATTTTTATTTAACAAGCACGGATTTCACCCCTATTTTGAAAATGAATTGCCGGATGTTCGAAGATGTGACGGTCTTCGAGCTGAAGTAAGCGGTAAACCGGGTTTTGTTTGGACGACAGTGGTCATCAAAATAGTGGATTGTGACGGAATAGTACTGTATCAATCTGCTGTAGGTCAAAGTAAGTTAAAGGATTATGCCAAAGCTTATACCGAATCCCTCCGTAAAGCCTTTGAAAGTATCGAAGTTTTGGGAATTCAGCAAAAGGAAGTAAGAGTTTTGATGGATGCCGAGGCGGATTCCAAGCCGTCGGATATGTCACAACCGTTAAATACACAAGGACAAGAGGTAGTTCCTTTACAGGATAACCCGTTACTGCTTCCTACTACCAAGTATTCGAATTATACCTATAACGATAAGAATTATCTACTGCGAAAAACATCGGAAGGTTTCCGTTTGTATGAAGAATCGGCCCATAGTGACGAGGATATGACCTATTTGGGGAAAGTATTTGAAGTGTCGGGGGTCTTATTCTTCGAAAACTTAGAAGACGCCAGGTTTTTAGCTAAATTTGATTCAAGTGGTAATTTTATTGTCACCAAAGAAGATTCCGACCTAGTCTATCTTAAGTCGAATTAGAAATCGTATTTATTCTTCCAAAGACTTTTAAGGTAGCTTTTTAGGTTATTCTCTTTGGCATTATTCCCCGGGCGATAAAAAGTAGTTCCTTTGATCTCTTCCGGTAAGAATTCGTGCGACACAAAGTTTCCTTCAAAATCATGGGCATATGCATATTCAGCTCCATAGCCCAGGTCCTTCATAAGTCGTGTAGGCGCATTTCTAAGCGAAAAAGGCACAGACAGGTCTCCTGTTTGTTTTACAGCCACCTGAGCCTCTTTAATAGCATTGTAAGAGGCATTGCTCTTTGGAGAAGAAGCCAAATAGATTGTACATTCACTCAAAATGAGGCGGGATTCGGGATAGCCAATAGTGTGGACCGCTTGAAATGTGGCATTGGCCAGTACCAAGGCCGTAGGATTGGCGAGACCCACATCTTCTGCGGCGATGATCAATAGCCGTCGTGCAATGAATTTAACGTCTTCTCCACCTTCGATCATGCGTGCCAACCAATAAACCGCTGCATTGGGATCACTACCCCTTATGGATTTGATGAAGGCCGAAATGATATCGTAATGTTGCTCCCCTGTTTTATCGTATAGAACCGTGTTCTGTTGCACTTTTTTCTGAACCATCTCATTAGTGATCACTACCGTCGATGTATTTTCGGATAAAACCACCAATTCTAAGGTGTTCAATAACTTTCGTGCGTCACCTCCCGAAAGCCTGATCAAAGCCTCGGTTTGCTTCAGCGTCACCTTTTTTTTTGATAAGATCTCATCCTCTTTCAAGGCTCTTTTCAGCAACAATTCAAGATCTGCTTTTTCGAAGCCATTCAACACATATACTTGACATCGGGACAAAAGGGCAGGAATTACTTCAAAACTTGGATTCTCGGTGGTAGCGCCAATAAGTGTGATCCATCCCTTTTCTACAGCACCTAATAGTGAATCTTGTTGCGACTTACTAAATCTGTGGATCTCATCAATGAATAGAATGGGGCTTTTGGTGGTAAATAGGGTGTCACTTCTTTTCGCTTTTTGAATTACTTCACGAACGGCAGCTACGCCACTGTCGATTGCACTTAGGGTGTAGAAGGGTCGGCCGGATTCATTAGCTATTATTTGTGCTAACGTAGTTTTACCGGTTCCGGGAGGTCCCCACAGGATCATGGAGCTGATCATTCCCGATGCTATTTGAGGAGTTAATGAACCCTCTTTTCCTACCAAGTGGTGCTGACTCAGGTATGCTGAAAGGGTAGTAGGGCGTATGCGTTCGGCCAGTGGAGTGCTCATAGGGTAAAGTTACAATTTTAATAATCCGGGATTACTGCCAAAATAGCATAAATTTACTTTGGGATTGTTTTTTGATTAGGAAGTTATATGAGCCAAAAAGAAGTTTTTCGTTTTACCCCTGAAATAGTACTGTATCCACTGTTCTTTGTATTACTGATATGGACGTGCTTTTGGGCAGAAATACGTTTCGGTATTCGTTTTACGCGATGGGGGATCTTTCCGCTTGAGTGGAAAGGTTTGCGAGGAATATTATTTGGACCCTTTGTACATGGGAGTTTAAAACACCTTTTTAATAATTCTGTGCCTTTATTTGTACTATCTGCTGCATTGTTCTATTTCTATCGCAATATTCGCTGGAAGGTGCTCCTTATCGGAATGATCTTAACGGGTATCGCCACGTGGTTATTTGCGCGTCCCGCCTGGCATATTGGGGCAAGTGGTGTCATTTATATGTTGGCTGCGTTTTTATTTTTTAAAGGGATCTTTTCAAGACGTTATCAATTGATCGCACTCTCGCTGATTGTTGTGTTTCTCTATGGGGGAATGCTCTGGTATCTGTTCCCCATAGATCCCAAAATATCATGGGAGGGACATATGTCCGGTTTTGCAGTGGGCCTGCTGTTATCTGTTGTGTTTTGGAAAAGTCCTATTGAAAAGAAGAAGTACGAATGGGAAAAGGAATCCTATGATCCTACAAAAGATCCTTTTTTAAGACACTTTGACGAAAACGGAAATTTTATTCCATACGAACCGGAATCAAAAGAATTAACCAAGGAAGAAATTACACCTCCCCGTGTGCACATCGTCTATCAGTTTAGAGAAGATGGGAAGAAGGAGGAAGAGTAGGGGTGTTAAGACAGTCTTTGCCGAACTACTTCATATAGAATGGCTCCACAAGCTACCGATACATTCAAAGAGTTGATTTGACCCATCAGAGGGAGCGCAGTAAGCTCGTCTAAAAGGGTAAGCACCGATTTGGCAATACCTTTTTCTTCAGAACCCATTACTACGGCCAAAGGGCCTGTTAGATCTGATTGATAGATGGATTTTTCCGTTTTCTCTGTGGCGCCTATTACTTTAATACCGGATCCTTGCAAATAAAAGATTGCATCTTTGATATGATCCACCTTACAGATGGGGATGTTAAAGATAGCTCCGGCGGAAGTCTTTACCGTATCGCCACTAACGGGAGCGCCCCCTTTCTTCTGAATAATAATGGCGTCCACGCCTGTACATTCTGCGGTTCTGATGATAGCACCGAAATTACGTACATCGGTGATCTGATCCAAAATGAGGAACAAAGGGTTCTCTTTAATTGCCAGAATACTTTCTATAATGTTTTCAAGCGGTTGGAAGGTGATAGGAGAAACAAATGCCACTACACCTTGATGGTTTGAACGCGTAAGCTTCTCCAATTTTTCCAAGGGAACCATATTGATGGTCACGTTCTGTGATTCGGCAAGTTTTAGGATCAGATCCAACTTGGTTCGATCACCTCCTTGAAGTACAAATAGCTTATCGATTTGTTTATTCGATTGAAGGGCTTCTAAAACCGGGTATATCCCAAAAATGAAAGATTCTTTGTTCATTTGTTTGATGTATTAGCTTATAGATAGAACGCCGAAATAAGCTTTAAATTAGTTGGTTACAAAGGTAGTGCTTATCGAGTTGATAAAATAAAAAAAAGAGGCTGTCTTAAGACAGCCTCTTTCTATTGTAAGTAATTAAAAATTACTTGATAACTTTAACAGTTCCTTCAGTACCGTTGATGTTTACTTTTACGAAGTAAGCACCGCTAGCCATTTGAGACATATCTACTTGAGAAGTCATGGCATTAACTTTAGCACTGTAAACTTCTTGACCAAGCACATTGTAGATAGCAACATTGCTGATGCTTTCTTTAGCTTGTAGGTTCAAGATATTGTTTACTGGGTTTGGATATACTGAGAATCCTTTAGAAGCGAAATCTTGAGTTCCAGCAACATTATCAGTAAAAACAAAAGAGTCAACATAGAATTTGTTTGTTCCATCTATAGAGAAGAAATCGATTCCACCTAAACTAGTTGGTATAACACCACCAGCATCGGTAAATGGAGTTCCTGCAGGAAGTACATTTGCACCAGCGATGTTCAACTCACAAGTAGCCAATGACATACCTAAAGAGATATCCACATTTAAATTAATAGGGAACCACTCATCCATTGGGAAGTCAAAAAACACTTGTCCAAGAGGACTGCTGTCGATTTCACCAATTCCAGGGGAAGCAGCAAGTTCGTTGAAATGCCAGTTACCCATGATCCACTCTCCACCACCAATTGGCACAGTACCTTGAAGGTTAAAATAACCTGATTGGTTAGAAGGAACATACGCATAGAAAGTCAAATACCAAGTTCCGAAGATTTTGTTTCCAAGATCAAGAACCGCATCAGTAGTACCATCATCTGGAACATATCCTGATTTTGATCCGTCGTTAGCAAAATCGTCAGATGACATAATAGCACATCCGGCTCCTCCACCACAACCCCAATCTGTCCACCAGTCTTGAGAGATAGGAGAACCTACAGTGTAACTTTCCATATCATCAACGAATTGCGCATTAACAGAAGTTAAGGCTAGCGCAAATAAAGCAACTAAAAAATAATGTTTTTTCATAATAACTGTTTGTTTTAAAGTTTAATATTTTCAAATGTACAAAAAATTATTTAACTCGTTTTTTTTTTTTGGATTTTTTCTAATAAAAAAAAGGGGCCAAAGCCCCTTTTTTATGGATATTTCAAGCCCAATTATTAAATGGGTAAGAAAATAACTCGGTAAAGATAGGGTGCATTGAAG
>JAHEMZ010000117.1 GCA_024643385.1 Flavobacteriaceae bacterium
AAAACCGTGGAAGTGCTGATCGAAAAAGAAAGTAAAAAAAGTAATGCCCATTGGAGCGGTCGTACCCCGCAGAATACGGTGGCCGTATTTTCTAAAAAAGATTATAAACCCGGTGATTTTGTAATGGTTCGTATTGACGAATGCACTAGTACCACATTGATAGGCGAATCTCTGGGGTATTCGAAAAATCAATAAGATGAAAAGATGGATGTCTTATATCATGATTTTTTTGGGTATCAATGGCTGTAGTTCTGACAACAATACCGATGATAATCCAAATAATAATGGTTCGGGATTGTTTATAGATTCCGATGGAGATGGAGTTTCAGATGAAACAGAGCTGAACGACGGCACGAACCTCAATGAAGCTTGTTCTTATTTAGTCACAAGTCAGCAATTCAATAAGACCTCGGAGGGATGGAGAAACCAGGATTGCGACGGTGATGGAGTAACCAATGCTAAGGAGGTGGATCCGGACAACAACAATATTAATGAGGGAAATGGCACTGATCCTTTGGATGAATGCAGCCTAAACATTGATCATCAAACCTTGATTCCAAGTTCTACTTGGTTACTTCTTGATTGTGATGCCGATTGTATCGATAATCAAACAGAAGTAAATGACGGTACAGACCCAACCGATCCGGATGATTTTCTCGGTGCGGGTAATCAGATACAAACCATCATCAGCGGTCACCTTCGGTTCCTTTTTGACCAGAATGGAAGTCGATTTATAGGAAGCCAAGAATTATCGGGTGATCCTGTTTTAACCTTTCACTATAATGCGAACAATCAATTGTTCCAAATAGAATCTCATAACCCTGACCTCCCCTATATTCTCCTATTTGAATATGCTGGAGATCAGTTAACATCCTACGGCTATACCACCGGTGATGGAGGAATAACCTCTGTAACCTATGATGGAAATTTTATAATAACAGCCGCCACTTCACCCCCACCGCCTCCGGGATTGTTCACTCAAAAATTTGAAATTGACCCTGTAAGCGGTAAGGCTATCGGAAGGGAAGCTTATTATTTTAGAGGTGCGGGTACCAATGATTACATTTATTGGACGACCACTTATAGCTATGACACCAATAAGGAAAACTTACTGGAGATTAGATCAGTACCTATGGGGTACGATCCTGACACTGCTACCTATTATGAGGTTCCGGAAATAAGCGACCAAATAGAATTGTTTGAATATAGCGAAGAGGCCTTGAACCCGGCTTATGAAGCGTATCGATCGATCTACATTCATGGATTGCTCGATAATTTCAACCTGCACACCTATTTATACCCTGATGCGAGCGATGCTGTGTTTAGTAAGAGATTTTTATATAATAGTAGCTACGAAGCCAACTATTATACTAGTACGGTTTCATGGGTGATCGATTGCATTCAAAGTAATAATTACCCGACTGAAGCGACTTCTACCTTTAACGCCAGCACAGTTTGGGCGGCGTCATTTATTTACGAGTAAACTATGGAAAACATACAAGCGGTAAAACAACGTTTTGAAATTATTGGGAATGACCCCAAACTAAATAGAGCCATTGAAAAAGCCATTCAAGTGGCTCCCACAGATATTTCCGTATTGGTCACCGGTGAAAGTGGGGTGGGAAAGGAAAGTATTCCAAAGATCATACATTCGCTATCTAGTCGTAAACACAATAAGTATATAGCGGTGAACTGCGGAGCTATTCCGGAAGGAACCATCGACAGCGAGCTTTTTGGTCATGAAAAAGGTTCGTTTACCGGAGCCACAGCAACTCGTAGTGGCTATTTTGAAGAAGCAGACGGAGGAACCATTTTCCTTGACGAAGTAGGTGAACTTCCTTTACCTACGCAAGTCAGGTTATTAAGGGTACTGGAAAATGGTGAATTCATGAAAGTGGGTTCCTCTAAGATCCAAAAAACCAATGTCCGTATTGTCGCAGCCACCAATGTGAAGATGGGAGAAGCTATCGAAAAAGGCAAATTCAGAGAAGATCTTTACTATCGCTTGAGTACCGTAGAAATTTCTCTCCCTCCATTGCGAGATCGTGGAGAAGATATACACTTATTATTTCGAAAGTTTGCCTCCGATTTTGCTCAGAAATACAAAATGCCAACCATTCGTTTGAACGAGGATGCCGTAGATCTGCTTTTGCAGTACAATTGGGGCGGAAATATTCGTCAGTTAAGGAATATAACCGAACAACTTTCCGTATTAGAGCAAAAAAGAGATATTTCCTTCACCACTTTAAAGCATTATTTACCGCACGTGGGCAGTAATCTCCCGGCCGTGATCAATACAAAAAAGCAATCAAGTGATTTTAGCAGTGAGCGAGAGATCCTTTACAAAGTGCTTTTCGACATGCAGCGGGATATCAACGACTTAAAGAAATTAACCATGGAGTTGATGAATTCCGGGAACAGTTCAGCGGTAAAGGAACAAAATGCCAACCTTATCAATAAGATATATGCGGATGATGACGAGGATCAAGAATCGCCACTTTCTGAGTTCATTGAGGAACAGGAACCTGCCGAATCTCCCAAGGTAGAATTGCTCAATGCCCACCAAAAGGCTAAAGATACTTTGGAGGATAAGTATCATTTTGCCGAAGAGATTGAAGAAGAAGAAAGTCTTTCATTACAAGATAAAGAATTAGAACTGATAAAAAAATCGTTGGAAAAACACGAGGGAAAGAGAAAAGAAGCCGCCAATGAATTAGGCATCAGTGAACGAACCCTTTACCGAAAAATTAAACAATATAATTTGTAGATTGCGCTATGCAAAAAGGTAAATTCTTTTATTCGCTATTTA
>JAHEMZ010000118.1 GCA_024643385.1 Flavobacteriaceae bacterium
TCTGAGAAGCCAGTATTCTTTTCCAGATCAGATCATACAGGCGCACTTGATCTCTGTCTCCCGTAATGG
Source organism: Flavobacteriaceae bacterium (assembly GCA_024643385.1). Classification (GTDB taxonomy): domain Bacteria; phylum Bacteroidota; class Bacteroidia; order Flavobacteriales; family Flavobacteriaceae; genus JAHEMZ01. Next base: position 70 of record JAHEMZ010000118.1, read on the forward strand.
AATTTAGGGACATATCAGTAGGTCGGATCGCCTCATGAGCTTCCTGTGCTCCCTTTGTTTTCCCTTTATAATTACGGGGCTTACTGTATTCCTTACCGAAAGAGGTCTCTATTTCTCTTTGGGCAGCATTTTTTGCTTCAACGGAAAGGTTTACACTATCGGTTCGCATATAGGTAATTAAACCCGATTCATATAATCGTTGAGCAATGGTCATGGTCTTACTCACCGAAAAGTATAATTTCCGGGCGGCTTCTTGTTGTAACGTAGAAGTAGTAAACGGGGGAGCAGGGGATTTAGTTCCCGGTTTTTGCGTGAGCTCTCCCACTTGATATCCGGCTCCTATATTTTTTTCCAAGAAATCACGTGCGTCTGATTCTGTATCAAAATTCTTTGGAAGTTTTGCTTTAAATTTGTTTCCTTCTGCGGTAACAAATTCGGCGTCTACCCGATACGATCCTACAGGATTAAAGGCTTCTATTTCGCGTTCGCGTTCCACGATCAACCGCACCGCGACACTTTGCACTCTTCCGGCAGATAAACCTCCTTTTACTTTCTTCCACAACACCGGTGACAATTCATATCCCACCAATCGGTCCAAAATTCTTCGTGCCTGTTGGGCATTCACCAAGTTATAGTCGATTTTTCGTGGGTTTTCAATGGCTTTAAGAATGGCCGTTTTAGTGATCTCATGAAAAACAATCCGCTTGGTCTTGTCGTCCTGCAATTCTAAAGACTCCGACAAATGCCAGGCAATCGCTTCACCCTCGCGGTCCTCATCACTTGCCAACCAAACCATATCCGCTTTTTTTGCTAACTCTTTGAGTTCATTGACCAGTTTCTTCTTGTCTTTGGATATTATATATTTAGGTGTAAAATCGCCCTCAACATCCACTCCAAGTTCCTTCGAAGGCAAATCGGCAATATGCCCAAAACTTGAAGTCACCTTAAAATCCTTTCCTAAAAATTTCTCAATAGTCTTGGCTTTTGCGGGGGACTCAACAATCACTAAATTCTTTGCCATAGCTGATAAATTTGGAGTACAAAAGTATATGAATTTTTTAATACGCCGGAATACCCCAATTTATTTAGGTAATTTTTATAGTGAAATCGTCTATAGTTTCTCTAATTTTTTAAAATGAATTGAGATCGCTATTCATCAAAACCGACGCTGTCTTTGTAGAAGTAGTAGATGACAATGTATTGATAATAGCTGGTTACAATAATCCCAATACCACACAATAAAATTCCGAGGGAAGCCAACAGTGAGGAAACGATAATCAAGCCAAATAGCATCAGCCAATATTTATTTCCCAACTTGAAGGAAGCCTTAATTATTTCAGAAACAGTCAGCGATTCATTAAAGACCAACACAGGCAAGAATAGCTGTAAAGGAACCATCACATAGAAAATGGGCAGATAACACAATAGCACAGCCAGCAAAGCAATCCCAATGGTTGCCAATGATAGCAAAAACATTTTTCCGAAATGCTTTTTCAATAGCCCGAAGTAACCATCGGTAGCTACTTCTTGATCGAGATCCTTATTTTTACATACGCGAAGAAAATTACCAACGATCGATAGAATAAAGGGTTGGATCAAAAAGGACAAGAAGAAAATCACTCCGATCCACAGAAAAAACATAAGTCCGGTGGCACCTTCTGCAAAGGATGACATGTGATAGGAATCCCCCATGTTCGCGAGCATTCCTCCAAAGCCAAATATGGGCACATAAACAATGAGCATAAAAGGGATGATCACAAGAAACGAGATCAAAGCGTGCAGTAAAGCCTCTACCCATGTTTTTTTAAACAATTCAAAACTTTTTGAGAGGATATCTCCAAAGTCGATATTGTTGGAGTTTTCAATTCGTTCATTTAAAGAAGTTTGCATAATCGTTAATTTCGGTTAGTACTGTTAAATATATGAAAATATTAAAGGTATAAGCCCGGGAATTCGACTGCCATTTTGGCGCAATCGTGTTTTAGTTGTATATTTGCCGCATCTCAGCTGAATAGGCAAATTATTAGAATCAACCTAAAAATCAACATAGAGAACACCTTACATGGAAGAGAAGATCATTGACGAGAGCTTACAGGGAAAATCCTTAGTCTTGGAGGCCAAAGAAGGCAATCAACGCAAACTATTTATCGAAAGTTATGGCTGTCAGATGAACTTTAGTGATAGTGAGATCGTAGCCTCTATTTTAGCAGAACAAGGGTTCAATACGACGCAGATCCTAGAGGAAGCCGATCTGGTTTTGGTCAATACCTGCTCCATTCGTGACAAGGCGGAACAAACCGTACGCAAGCGTCTTGAAAAATACAATGCCGTAAAGAAAATAAACCCATCCATGAAAGTGGGTGTCTTGGGTTGTATGGCAGAACGTTTGAAAAGTAAGTTCTTAGAAGAAGAGAAAATTGTAGATATGGTCGTAGGGCCCGATGCCTATAAGGATCTGCCCAATTTACTCAAAGAAGTAGAAGAGGGCAGAGATGCTGTGAACGTGATCCTATCCAAAGATGAAACGTATGGCGATATTTCTCCTGTTCGTTTGGGTGGAAATGGCGTTACAGCTTTTGTAAGTATCACAAGGGGTTGCGACAATATGTGCACCTTTTGCGTAGTTCCTTTTACCAGAGGTAGAGAACGAAGCCGAGACCCGCATAGCATTATGGAAGAGGTAAACGATTTGGCAGAAAAA
>JAHEMZ010000119.1 GCA_024643385.1 Flavobacteriaceae bacterium
CGGTCTCGGCTATGAGTAGTTGCGCCTTTGCTCCTCTGAAGGGTGTTTAAGCACTAAATTTAGCAAATAAATCACAGACCTTCCTGCGGGTTTACCTACCGAAAGTATGAGGCAGACTTTCCGCTTTTGTTATCCTCAGCCATTCTTTTGCGTATTTTTCCGAAAATTGGAATCACTTTGCTTTGTTGGTTTTCATAATGAAGGCTAACGGTGGGTGTATGAAGCGTTGAGCATTTCAATGCTCTTTCACGTCAAACCACTATGAATATAACGTTCTTGAAATTAGCACTTTCCGCCCAATAATTTATCCACATGGTTGTCTGCCGGTGTTCATTCATTTCAGTCAGTTTTTGAAATTATATTGAATACCCCGCTACTAAAACACCTGTATTCCAAATTGAAAGCGATTATTATTAAAATTGCTTCCACGGTAGTTTTCCTTTTCAGAATAAACCCATTCAATGCCAATGTTTACATATCTGTTCAATTGATAATAGGTGTTTATAAAGCCAAAGGTGCTTGATTTAATATGAGGGTTGGGATTATTTTTAATTTCGTTACCAAAAAATCTGCCTAAGGCAATATTGCTTCTAAACTTTTCATTCCAATTATGTTTATACGAACAATTAAAACCAGATTCATCTTGTAGTTCCATAGTATTTTGGTCATAATATCCGGAAGTGCCATCAGCGCCCATGATGTAATTCGAAGCACCTTTACCATATATGAGGCCAAGTGTAATTTTATCGTGTGCACTCGGTCTTACCAACATGCCTAAACCGGTTAACCAACCGGCTTCAGTTTTTAAATCAGTATTGGATTGAGTCTTAAATGTAGCAGGTTTGTACATGCCGGTAAGACTTAAATGAAAAGCTGAAGACGGGTCAAATGACATGGAACCTATCACATCGGGATATTTATTGACAGTAATGATGTCAACTCCTTTTAAGTCGCTATTATTGGGCTCTTCCAAGGATGCAGAAAATGTCAACGATTTACTCAAAGGTGTTGTAAACCGAATTTGTCCGTGCCGCGAAAAGCCTCCGCCACTCATAGTTGGCTCTACTAATCCCTCAGCAACAGTTTGTAGGTCCATAATAAGGCTCCAGTATTGGCCCATTAATAATTGTTGTCCGTGTTGATTACTTAATTTTAAATAGGCATGCCGAAGGGTAAATCCTGAAGAACCCCTAAAATCCATTTCAAAATACCCTCTCATTTTAATGTTTCCTAAAGAGGACCGACCATCAAAAAACAAACGCGATGAACGTGCTCCAAAATAGGTTTGACCATCTTCAAATTGCGATGGAGCAAAATTGCCCGGAAGAATAATTTCATTCTTTTCATTATACTTGGTGTCATAAAAACCCACGGCCTTTATAAAACCACCTATTGCTAACGAAACTTCGGTGCCGGGAAGCATAATAGCTCCGGGAAATTGCCCATTTTTTATATACGATGCATTTAAATCGCCAATGTTATCTCGAATAGGAGCAATGGAATCCCTTTCCTGGGCATAGCCGTAAATTGAACAAAAGGTTATGGCGATAATCACAAAAACTTTAGACATTTAATTACTTTTTTACTTTAAACTATACTTTTCATCTGTAACTAACAAATGTATTTCGTTTTGAACACTTAGAGATCCCTTATAAATAGACCCATTCGGCCCTTGTCCTTAATTTTATAATTTTTTTAAATAAGTGTTAAAATCTAGCCCCAAGGTTTATAAAAAATTGGCTTGGGTTAGATTTTACACTTTCATTTTCTACATCTTTTAAAACATTACTAAGGCCGTAATTATATCCTGTCTCAACAAAAAAGAAGGCTATATCTATTCCAACACCTGCCTGTCCTAAAAACAAAAAACTGGTGAAATCATCTTTTTCTAGACCCATTTCATCAGCATCTGCGTTCAGCAAGAAGGAAGGAACGGCTCCAACAAAAATCCTAACGCCAATTAATCTGGATGCAAAGGAAGTTAAGTTAACCCCGACATTTAATGGCACCTCTATTGAAGAAGTAGAAAATCTATTGACTTCAATTGGGCCTGAAATATCGGTAACTTTAAAATTTCGTTTGTTATATCTAGCGCCAACTTCATAGTAAAAAAACCGGCCACTTTTGAACGAAACTCCTAAATTATAGCCTAACCTTGAATTTGATTCAACTTCATCTGCGGAGTCTAAATTTAAATTATTAAAATCTAAACCGGCCGAAATTTTAAATGAATTTCTTGCTTTTCTTTCCTTCTTTTGTTCTGTAGAATCAATTTGAGTTTTTTTCTCTTCTTGTGCGAAACTTAATACAGAATAAGACAATGCCAAAACAAGGAATAATACTTGTTTAGATAAAACGGATTTAATTGGAATGCTCATAATTTCAATTTTATTAGTTAATTACTCTATTTTAAATAGTTACAAAAAAAATGTACAACCCAAGCGTACAACATTTATTTCATTTGTAAAATTTGGCGCCCAAGAGACATTAGCCTTAAATTTATTAGGGACAAAAACGTGATTTAAATTAAGTTCGCCACTCCAAATGGTTTTCCAACTATTATTGGTGTTTAGCAATAAGGGGGTTGGGTTCACAAACAAGAATGTTTTTTTTGAAAACGAATAACTGGCATTAAACTGAAATGAAATTCCATTGCCCGTAAATTTTGAATTGTCCGGAATTAGATCGGTAGCCGGTTTTGTAATATGCACATAGCTTACCCCTGGAAAAAGAGCTAATTTAGGCGATGCAACAAATCCAAAAACAGA
>JAHEMZ010000064.1 GCA_024643385.1 Flavobacteriaceae bacterium
CCCAATCATAACAACAGAATATATTTGGACTACGATAAAAAAGATGAATGGGGACTGCCCACGGTAACGTTTGATGCCGACTTTGGTGAAAATGAACTGGCCATGCGAAAGGACATGCAGGAGCAAGCGGTTAAGATGCTCGAAGCGGCGGGATGTATAGATATTGAGCCCTATGATGAAAAGGGAAGCATGGGATTGGGGATCCATGAAATGGGTACCGCCCGAATGGGACGCGACCCGAAAACTTCTGTGTTGAACGGAAATAACCAGCTGCATGCATGTACCAACGTATATGTCACCGACGGGGCGTTTATGACCTCCTCCGCCTGCCAGAATCCCTCCCTCTCTTATATGGCATTTACGGCAAGAGCGGCAAATCATGCGGCAGAACAACTGCAAAAAGGAACGATCTAAAAAACAAAAGATGAACAGAAGAGAAGCCTTTAAAAAAATAGGATTTACTACGGGTTTGGTGGTATTAACCCCCTCCATGATGCAATTGTTTCAAAGTTGCGCGCAACCTGCGGCGACCTGGTCACCGGTCTTCTTATCACCGGAGCAAGGAATCATACTTAAAGGATTAGTGGATGTGATCTTACCGAAATCGGATACCCCGTCAGCAAGTGAAGTAAAGGTCCCGGAATTTATAGATAGGTACTACGATGAGGTGTTGGATCGTGAGGAACAAGAAAGAACTAGAACGGCCTACGGCGCCTTGATTGTTGAATTGAAATCAAGGTACCTTCAGGATATTGAGAAATTAACGGAAACGAATTATGAAGATCTGCTGGATCGTGAGTTGGTAAAGGATCGTAGTGCTTCCTTGCAGACGGAACCTATGTCGGTCACAGATTTGCTCCATTCCCTCAAATGGATGACCATCAATGCCTATAGGATGAGTGAGGTAGTTGGAGAGCAAATTTTGGCCTACGACCCTGTACCAGGAACTTATCACTGCGACGATCTGCTAAAACTAACGGGAGGGAAGGCGTGGTCTCTGTAGGTTACTAAAGAATTTTATCGACATACGATCATTGAGGTGTCAGTATATGCGAACCGAGCAAATCCGGCTCACCGCTCACCGTTCACCTCCTTGGATTACTCGCTTCGCTAGTGATCCCAAGGGGGAGATCCTACCAAAGGAAACCCAACATGCTTTACAGTTCTCGGTTGTCGGTTAGCACAAAAAGTCTTACGTCTTACTCTTCACATCTTACCCTTTACGCATAACCCACAACGCACAACGCACAACCTTTTCCGCTTACCGCTCACCTCCTTGGATTACTCGCTTCGCTAGTGATCCCAAGGGGGAGATCCTACCAAAGGAAACCCAACACGCTTCGCGTGCTGTATTTTTTGTTTCCATTCGCTTCGCTGAAGCACGCTTCGCTCACGTTCGGAAACAAAAAACCCGCAACGTTTGTTGCGGGTTTCCTTTTGCGGAGAAAGAGGGATTCGAACCCCCGGAGGTGTTACCCTCAACAGTTTTCAAGACTGCCGCAATCGACCACTCTGCCATTTCTCCAGTGCGTCTCATCAGGTATTCCCTGAATGCGGGTGCAAATATAGTATGCTTTTTCAAAAAAACATATAGGATTTCAAATAATTTAGGGAGGTGCAAAAATTAAATCTACTTTTGTGCAATGGAAGAATGGTATTATTATCCTTTATTGATCATAGTTGGCTTCGTGGTTGGTTTTGTGAACACTATCGCCGGAGGAGGATCCCTGTTATCCTTGCCTATTTTGATCTTTATGGGCTTACCACCTGCCATCGCCAACGGTACCAATCGCGTCGCGATCGTCATCCAAACCTTTATGGCTACCCTGGGCTTCCGTAGTAAAAAAGTCTCCACCTTTCCGTTCAATACCTATGTAGGGCTATGCGCTTTGCTAGGTGGTATCATCGGCGCGAAACTAGCTGTAGATATTAACGAGGCGGTGTTCAGTAAGATATTGGCCATCGTCATGCTGGTGGTCATTGCCATCATTTTACTTAAACCAAAGATAAAGATCGATCATTTAAATGAACGCCTCCAGGGGAAATACCTCTGGCTGGGAATGATCGTTTTTTTCTTCCTCGGGATCTACGGCGGATTTATCAATGCAGGAATTGGGTTTATCATGATCCTCTACCTGCATTATGTGCATCATATGTCCCTCGTACGAACCAATGCTACAAAGGTCTTTATCGTATTCTTGTATTCCGTGGCAGCCCTGATCGTCTTCATCCTAAGCGATAAGGTGAACTTTAAGATCGGATTGATCTTGGCCATCGGCAATGCGACCGGAGCATGGATCTCCAGCAGACTATCGGTAAAGAAAGGGGATGGGTTCATTCGAACCTTCCTGGTGATCATGGTCGCGCTCCTGGCGATAAAATTGTGGTTCTTTGAATTATAAGGAATTATTTTCATGCCATTGATCAAATCAATCCGAATAAAGAAGTTCTAAAAACAATGTAATGTATTTTTGCAGTCTTAAAAGGAATCAATGATATCCAATACCCTAGAAAAACTACAATGGCGATACGCCTGTAAACGTTTTGATCCGGACAAGAAATTGTCTCCTCAGAAATTGCAAATACTGAAGGAATCCTTCGATCTCACCGCAACTTCCTATGGTCTGCAACCACTGAAGATGGTGGTGGTGCAGGACCAGTCGATCAAAGAACAGTTACTCCCTTTGAGCATGAATCAAAAACAGATCAAGGACGCTTCCCATGTATTGGTGATCTGTATCGAACGGGAAGTTAAGTCCAACTATATCCGATCGTATTTCAACAGGGTAGAGGAGATCCGTCAAACCCCGCGAACTATACTGGATCCTTACGAGAAATATTTGTTGGACTCTTTTGCTGAAAAATCTCAAGAAGAATTAGAACAATGGATGATCAAACAAGCCTACCTGGCTCTGGGAAATCTTCTCACTGTTTGCGCGATCGAAGAGATCGATTCATGCCCGATGGAAGGTTTTGAACCTAAAAAATACGATGAATTACTAGGCTTAGAGGCCTTAGGTCTGAAATCGGTATTGGTCTTACCGGTAGGCTACCGGCATAAGGATGACTTTTTCTCTGAACTTAAAAAAGTTCGGCGAGGCGTGGATAAAGTGATCATAGAACTATAAAAAAAAAGTGGGCCGAAGCCCACTTTTTTTATTCTGTTTCACCAAGGTGTTTCTTATAGAACTTCCAAACTTCATGGGCCACATTGCGTCCCAATTCCAGTCCGGCGACATTGTCGGCTTGGATATGATATCCTCCCAAAACCCTTGACATTCCTGCCATTTCCGCGGTTTCTGTAAAGGTGGGGAATTCGATGGTTACCGTATCACCCAAATTCTCAGGTTCGGTTAGAGCTCCTGCGACCAATTCTACCTTAGAACCGAAAGTGTCACTTCCTGTCCACAGTTTCAAAGCCTCCCCACAACCACCACTGATGGTACTGTGACCGGAAGTATAACTTGGGAAAGGAGGACATAAGAATACATCCGGGCTATAGGGTCTCCACTCTTTACCTTTCATCTTTTTCATTCCTTTGCCTACACCCCCCCAGGCTTCGATGATCTGATTTTGATAATAATCATGTACCAATGCATAAGGTCGTGCCGAATCGTAGAACATCTTGGAATCCCATGAGGCGATAAAGGCATCCATCGCAACCACCTGATTATAGAAGAACATCTTAACATCCTCATCCAGGGTATGATTATCTCGACGGGAAACTTCCTGGGCAAATTTCAACCAGTGTCCTGCCTGCTGAACCGACTGAGGCCCATCCCGCATGAACTCGACCAACGCCTTTTGTTTATCGGTTAGATTGGCCTGTAATTCGATCACTTCTTTCACTTCATTCTTCATTTGCTCGGAACCCACTTTGGGTGGAGGACCCGGTCTGAATTGATCTCCCGACGCTAACGCCACCGGTTTTACCTTATCCCAAAAAGGGGTTAAACATCCGGGAGCATAAAAACCACCTTTTCCGTCGGAGAAATATTTGGGTTGCCAACGATCGATATCTACATTCTTGTCCGGTGAATTGATCGGTGCATAGTGGGTATAATCAAAATAAGATTCGCCGTTAGATCCCTCTTCTTCCCCATACATATTGGAACCGTCACCTTTTCTTGCTTCTATAACCGCCTTAGCCGCCAAGTTGCCAATACCTTCCGGGGTGCTGGGGTCCATGCTTTCGTTATTCGGATCCAATCCCAGTTCCACCATATAATCCATCCAGATCTGCTTATCGGTGTAATAATATTCATTCAATGCTCTGTATGCTGCATAGCTGATGGCTATTTCTTTGTTGGACAGGTTTCTTTCCGCTTCCGGTCTGCGTTCCACACCGTCTAAATAAACAGGGATCGCTTTTTCATCGTAACGGGACCAAGCATCAAAGATGGAGACAAAAATAAGCCCCAAATAACGCGAAGTGATCGTTGGTCTCGGCTTAAACCGATCCGTATCATTGGCTGTACCTGTGATCGCCATCTGGCTCCATTGATAGGCTCTGTTCTCAACTCCTCTTGGTTCTTCCTGGGTCACCCCTTCGTTAGGGTCAACTTGTTTGGTTTCATTTTTACACCCGACCAAAAGAAAGGTGAAAAACAACAGTGTTAAAAATTTATTCATGTCTGTGTTTGATTGGATTAGGTATGTAGGTCAAATATATTAAAATGATAGTTTGAACTTTAAATTAATCAAAAAAAAAGCACCTATAGAGGTGCTTTTTAATCTTAGGTCGTAATATTTTACTGAATCAGAGCCCCACAACTCACTCTGGCGCCGGCATTCCCGGTTGGTTGCGTCGTGTAATCGTCAGTGCCTTCATGCACGATGATCGCTTTTCCAATAATATCTCTCTTTTCATCCCCACAGCCGATACACCATTGGTCGGTTTCAAATTGAACCACACCAATGCCATTTTCATTTACTTCAAAATTGCCAATATCACCTCGGTGATATCCTTCTGCAGCGCCCCATTTTCCATGATTTTCAAAGGTTGGGTTCCAGTGTCCGCCGCTAGAAGTACCATCGTCAGCACTGCAATCGGCTTTCTCATGTAAATGAATGGCATGCATTCCCGGTTTTAAGCCCATGATCTTCGCTTCAAAGATTACTTTTCCATCCCTTTCCGAGATATAGGCCATTCCCATAGCCTGACTTCCACTTTTACCTTCCAAATTGATGTTCAATGATTTTGTCACAGGTGCAACTTCTTCCTTAACTACTTCAACAGCTTCCGGAATTACTTCAGTTTCTTTATTGGCTTCATTCTTACAACTCCAGGTAATTAGCACTAAAAGAGTCGTTACTACAACATATATTTTTTTCATTTTATTTATTTTTTAAATATTAATTAAAATTACTTGCTTTTCTATTATGTGGCAAGTTTAACCATTTTTATTTTGCGAATTCTTATTTCTCCAGTCAGTATTCCACCATATACCCAATTGAAATCGATCATAATTAATGCCGGTAAAGTGATTTTTTAAATATCCCATCTCTAGAGCGATGGCCGAGTTAAACTTATAGCCGATAGCAGCATACAATCGATTTTGTCCGAAAAGTGGCTCCTGTAGATTGATAAAAATCTCATCATAAGTGGTAAGAAACCAATTTTGATTTAACGGATAGGTCAATCGCAATAAATAACGCATACGATGTTGGGTATCTTTCTCTCCCGTGGAGGACTCCAGAAATCGCTGCTCCAATCTATATCTATGACTTAAACTTACCTTGCCTAAATGGTTGCTAAAGGCCAATTGTTCATAGATCCGGTGTTCTTTACTGTTCTTTTCTCCACTGAAGTCGGTATACGTTACATCTGACGGAATATTCCCATAACCAATAGTTGCCATGGCATTTTCCTGGAAATGGTAATTCAGACCTGTTCTAAGCAAAAGTTGATTGAAATTACTACCAAACTCATACGTTCGGTATTGTACTTCCGTATGGATACTAAGTGGCTCCGATATTCGATGGGTACCAAAATACATGAACCAGGATCCTAATTTTTCTTCACCTGTCTCCTGTGCCATGAGATGACTATGGCAGAGTACAATGCAAATGATAAAGGGTATTACTCTTATTCTTTTCATTGATCTATTGAAAATGATTTTGTCTCTTTAAAGGATGAAATCTCAATGCCTTTTACCTTAGTTTGGTATTCGGGCCATTCCGAGTTGTAAAATTCATTTGTGGTTTGTAAGGCTTGTTGTAAGGCGTCCTTCGCTTGTTTATAAAGACTTTCTTCCGTGGTGGTCATCCCGTTCGGCCGACTGGAAATATAATAATTGGCCGTATTTATACGATCTACCACCGTGGGTACAGGATAGCTGGTAATTCCTTGTCTACTGTCTTCTTTTCCAATATAGAACGCCACCAGCGAATCGATCTTTTTGACGCTCTCCTTCCCAAGCTTGATCAAATCCTTGTTTTTATCTTCATCCAAATCTTTCAATCGTTTGTTGTAATCTTCCACCGATTTTTTACTTTGAACTAACTGTTGTACGGCATCTGCAGCCGTTTGTGTTAATTTCTCTAAAGATTTCCCCATAGAATATGCTTCGTTGATGGCCTTTTGAGACACCTCAATTCTTGGATCACTTTTCACTTCGATAGAGGAGGAGGAAACCTGTTCCATATAACTAAGTTCAACGCGATAGATCCCGGGTTTTACTGAAATACCTCCGGGTTCATTCTTTCGCTCACGCAGACTGCGGGAAGGGCGATCAACACCTGCTTCATCCATCCTCCAGCGCCAATGGTAGATTCCTGAACTGTCGGGGATCTTACGTTTTAAGGTTCTTATCAAACGATCTCCGAAATAGAACTTTAAATACAAACTGTCCTTGCTGGGGCCTTTAGCTTTTACAGCATCTTCCGCAACTTCCGCTCCTTCCTCTTTATCATTATCTTCCTTCTTTGGAGCCTCCTTTTGCTTGAAATAATAACTTAAAGGGGCTCCGGAATCACGATTCTCCCCATTGTAGAGTGCATCTGCACCAAAGCGTGAGCCCGTGGGTTGTTGATAGACAGCTTGGTAGGCAGTGGGTGGGGTGAACAATTTGATGTCCTCGTTCAATACCGAATTGTTGGTTGCGATCTCTCGTAAGGGTCTGATGTCATCCAGGATCCATACAGCACGTCCAAAGGTACCGATCACCAGATCATACTCCCTGGGATGTACGACCAAGTCCTTTACAGAAACCGTTGGAAAGCCCTGGGTCCATTTGGTCCAATTCTTCCCGGCATCAATAGAAACATATAAACCGTCATCGGTTCCTAAAAAGAGTAGATTCTTTTCCACGGGATCCTCGATGATACTCAATGCATAGCTTTTTGCGTCGTCGGCATCGACAATGCGCTCCCACGTTTTACCATAGTCTCGGGTGCGAAATGCATAGGGAGTATAGTTGAATCGTCTATAATCGTTTGCCACCAGAAGGGCCTCTCCCTTTTGCTTGTTAGATGCCTTGATCTGCGTCACCCAACTTCCGGCAGGGAGTTCCTTGATATTTTTGGAAACATCCGTCCAGCTCTGACCTCCATTCTGGGTATATTGTACTTTTCCGTCATCTGTGCCTACCCAAAGCATATTTTTTTCCAGAGGGGAGGGCTCAATGACCAATATAGTGGTATGGTTTTCGGCACCCGTAGCGTCCATGGTCAGTCCGCCACTGTCGTCCTGCTTTTGCTTTTCGGGGTCGTTGGTGGTGAGATCCGGGGAGATCACTTGCCAGGTAAGTCCCTTGTCTGTGCTCTTATGTACGAACTGACTTCCAAAATACAATTCATTGCTATTAAAAGGATCTATATTGATGGCACTGTTCCAGTTAAATCGCAATCTGACCGTAGGATCAGGATGGGTGGGACGTACCCTATAATTGTTTCCTGTTACCCAATCATACCGACTTACATAACCTTCCTGACTCATTGACCAGCCATACCGACTGTCGTCCGGATCGGGAACCACATCAAAACCATCTCCAAAGGAGATCTCCTGCCAATAGCTGTTTCGAATCCCTTGTGCTTTCCATACATAGGCCGGCCCACGCCAACTGCCATTATCTTGTAACCCCCCATAGACATTATAGGGGAATTCATTGTCTACGGATATATGATAGAATTGCGCCACGGGAATATTCCCGATAAATCTCCAGGTCTTTCCTCCGTCCTTTGTAATGTTCATCCCGCCGTCGTTCCCATCGATCATAAAGTTACCGTTCTCGGGATGGATCCACCAGGCATGATGATCGGGATGCACCCCGTTATCTACCCCATAAGCAGGCATTAATTGTTCGAAATTCTTTCCGCCGTCCTGCGATACATTGATATAAGTGAATACTGAATAGACCCGATTCTCATTTTCAGGATCTACATAGATTTCAGAATAGTAAAAAGGCCGATTTCCAATATCATCTTTATCGTTGATCTTCTTCCACTTGAATCCTCCGTCCTCACTTTTGTACAAGGCATTCTTTTTCGATTCAATTAGTGCATAAACGATATTGGGCTTATTTCGTGCAATGGCAATGCCCATACGTCCCAGATTACCTTTCGGAAGTCCGTCGGTATCGGTACGTTTTTCCCAGGTCTCTCCTCCGTTATGGGTAATATACAACCCACTGCCTTCGCCTCCCGAATTGAAGAACCAGGGGTCTCTTTTGTGTTCCCACATCGCCACGATCAGCTTGTTGGGATTAGAGGGGTCTATGACCATATCGGCCACTCCGGTCTTATTATTCACAAACAGGATCTTATTCCAGGTTTTTCCTCCATCCGAAGTCTTAAAGACGCCACGCTCCGGATGTTCTCCCCAGGGAGATCCGATGGCACCCACATAGACCACATTGGGATCGGTAGGATCGATAATAATGCGGTGAATGTGTCGTGTCTTTTCCAATCCCATAGATTGCCAGGTCCGTCCTGCATCTAGAGATCGATACACGCCAAAGCCTCCGTTCAAACTATTTCGGGGATTTCCTTCCCCGGTTCCTACCCAGATCACAGAAGGGTTGCTTTGTTGTATAGCTACCGCTCCGATAGATCCGGTAGATTCTTTGTCAAAAACAGGGTCCCATTTAATACCCCCTCCCGTAGTCTTCCACAAACCGCCCGAAGCAGTTCCCACATACATGATATCCGGATTGTTATTTACAACATCTATGGCAGTTACTCGACCCGACATTCCGCCCGGCCCGATATTTCGGGGTTTCATATCTTTTACCAGGTCCATGGAAAGTTGCTGTGCATGCAGGGGAACGATCGCATACATCGCCAATAATAGGAGTAATTTCTTCATAATAAAAGCCCTGATCGGGCGAATTTTGGGTGGTTAATTCTTTTGGTTTTTAAAGTTACTAAAATATACGGTGGATATTCCTAAAAGCTTGTTAAGTCGATGAAATTTTTCATCGATTGTTGTATTTTTAAAGAATGAAAAAGAAAATGAAACCGTCAGGGTTTGTCTTTACCAAACATCAACCTGAGGAGCAATCTCCCTTTGAAAGACTTTTCGAGATCTTTCAGGAATTGATCACGCATACGTCCGGCGATTTTGATGAGGCCATAGATTGGCTACGGCAATTGGATGAAGAATATAAACTCACCACGAAAGAGTATACCATCGATGATTTTATAGAGGATCTCAAGCAAAAAGGATATATCCGTGAAGAGATCCGTCCCGATGGAAGCGGAGAAGGTAAAGGGGACACGAGCATGACGGAAAAATTGGAACGCTCCCTGCGGAAACGTGCCTTGGATCAGATCTTCGGAAAACTAAAAAGAAGTGCCGGGGGAAATCATAAGACCAAGTATACCGGTCAAGGGGATGAACAGGCTGGAGAATTTCGAAATTACCAGTTTGGGGACGCGTTGGAACAGATCTCGATGACAGAGAGTTTGAAGAATGCGCAGATCAATCACGGGATCGGCGATCTGCAACTTACCGAGAATGACCTGGTGGTGGAAGAGACCCAATACAAGGCGCAAATGAGCACTGTGCTGATGATCGATATCAGTCATAGTATGATCCTCTATGGGGAAGACCGCATCACACCGGCAAAGAAAGTGGCCATGGCCCTATCTGAATTGATCACGACCCGCTATCCAAAAGATACCCTGG
>JAHEMZ010000120.1 GCA_024643385.1 Flavobacteriaceae bacterium
AATTCAGCTTAGCATTCAATTCCATGGCAACCACATCCTGAAAGACCGGAAATTCTCCTTGGTAAAACGTGGGATACCCCCTCTCTCGAGAATCGGATTCATATAGTTTCTTACTATTGGCTACAATCTGAGTATCTGCAGACAATTGTCGATACATATTCCAGGCCGAATAAGCTCGCTTAACCGGGTCACGTAAAAGCACAATAAACTTTAGTCGGCGATTATAGCGGTAAAGTCGTTCTGCCACCCCGGGATAATACAAATAGCGAGGTGTTGCTTCCAAGGATATCTTGTTTTTAAAAACCCCCTTCGGAAAATGCGCATGATAGTCTTTGATAGGGGCCACTTCTTTACGGTCAAAAAAATGCAACTCCTTGGTATCGGGTTTCTCTACTTGTGGATGCTGGATCAAATAAAAATACAGCGAAGAGGTACCTGCTTTTTGAGCTCCCAGAATCATACAATCGGGGGTTAACACACCCCTTGTGAACCGACCCAATTTCATAAACCCGATGTTGCATCATATTTCGCCTTCAACAAAAAAGGCTGCCAAATCTCCTGATCATGAATGACCTGAAAATTTACGATATTATTCATTCGTAAAAGAGGAGATCCTGATGAAGAATCCACAACACCCAAATTCATGGAGTAAATCCCTTTAGATAACATCAAATGAGCATGAGAAATGATTAACTCTAAATATCCACCTTCTGTCCATTCCAAGACCGCTGTATTTCGCTCCAAAATGGCAACAGGACGCTGTTCCTTATCAAATATAGAAATGGCAAACACCGGCTGAAAATCTTTCTGATGAACTTTAAACCATAATCTCAGTTTCAATTCACCGTCCCAAGCTACTTGTGGCAAAAGCGAATTATTCCCTAATTGATCCAATACTTCAGCCTCCAGTAACTCCATCCGATCATCCGTAAAGATCAGATTCGCTTCATTTTGGCTGAATCTTGTATAATATTTATCAATGGCCCCAGCCACGTCCTCACCTTCAGAAATCACTTTTCCTTTTTCCATCAAAAGTATGTGCGTACAGATACGAGCCACCATAGGCATATTATGAGAAACAAAGATCACGGCGGTATGAGGTAAGATCTTATCGATGGTCTTAAAACATTTCAATACAAAGCCCAGGTCCCCTACGGCCAATACCTCGTCGATCAAAAACACATCGGGTTCCATTTGAGCTGCCACCGCAAAGCCCAAGCGTACTTTCATCCCGCTACTGTAATGTTGTACCGGCATATCGATGAATTCCTCCAATTCAGCAAAGGAAATGATATCCTCTAATTTCTCGTCAATCTCTGTCTTTGAAAATCCTAAAATGGCTCCATTATTATAGATATTCTCCTTACCCGATAGTATGGGATTAAATCCGGCCCCCAATTCTATAAGGGCACCAACCCTACCCTTTATACTCGCCTTCCCTGCATCGGGATTTATCAATCCATTTAACACCTTTAACAAAGTACTTTTCCCGGCGCCATTATGCCCGATCAAGCCCAGGCATTCCCCTCTGCGTAATTGGAAGCTGATGTCCTTTAGTGCCCAAAATTCCTTGGGTCGTAATTCCCTTTCGTTCTTATTACCGACGATTCCGGACGCCAAATCCTTTACCCCATACCAAAGACTGGTCTTAAGATCCTTACAGAACTTTTTGGAGAGGTTTTCTACTTTTACGAGGATGTCTTTATCGTTACTCAATTAATTCGCTGTTTTCTAAAACTTATTTATCATTTAAAGTAGGTCTCGACTCCGTACCTGACATTTTCTTCGCTTTATTATTTTCTCACTACTCTCTCCTGATAGCTATCGGGAGTGAATTTTAGGCTCCTTTTAGTGCTAGGGTAAACCAAAATTCCTTAACTATTTTCAATATTAACTATTTTTTCTTCTAACTGCTCACCGTTCACTGCTCACTGCTCACTTATTAACTACTCATCCGTTCCACTAACACAGGAATGGATATTCGATATAACACTAAAGCCATCATAAACAAAGGAATACAAACCAGCAAGAGCAACCCATAATACCCCAGATAGGCAGGTGGAATACCTGTGAGCACATCACGTGCCGTAAGGATGACCGGGGTTAAAGGATTCCATTCCATGATAGAACGTATCACACCTTCCTGAGGGATTGCATAAACCACCGGTGTGGCATACATCAAGAATTGCATTCCTACACTAATGGAGCGTGATACATCTTTATATAAAATACCGATCGGTGTAATCAATATGCCGATAGTGGTCCCAAAAAATAAAGCTGCCAATATCGTCAAAGGAAACAACCACATACTGTGATGGTATCCTACACCAAAAACGAAGACGAAAACGATCAGCAGCACGATCTTGATAGCACTATTGAAAAGTAATTTATAAATACCTGCGATGATAAGGGCCTCCTTCGGAAAATTGATCTTGGAAATCACGCCTTTTGCCGCATTTGTGGTAGTCATGGGTGCATTGATGGCTTCGACCAAAATGGACCATAAAAGCGTTCCTGCCATAGCATAAACCGGATAAGGTATACCTGTAGGACTTAAACGCACCGTTCCCGACTTATTTAAAATCACCCAAACCAATGCTGTTGCTAATGGCGTGATAAAGGCCCAGAAAATACCCAGAACAGATTGCCGATACATAGCCTGAATATCCCGTTTTGCCAATTGCTTCGACAAAAAACGGGAGTCATACATATCCCGCAAGCTCTGGGAAAGTA
>JAHEMZ010000021.1:0-1298 GCA_024643385.1 Flavobacteriaceae bacterium
TCGTTCACTAAATAATTTCTGGGAATGGTCAGTACATCTTGTTTGGTATGGATGACAATGTTTGCCTCAACAGTAAGATTAGGGAAGAGTTCGGCAGGTTCATTTGTGAAAACGGCTTCTGCACTGAAGGATCGAGTTCTTTCATTGATCATGGGGTCTATAGAAGTAATTCTGGCTTCAAATACTTGCGATTGGTAGCTGTCCATTCGGACGATCACTTGTTGACCAAGTTTTATTTTTGTGATATCGAACTCATCAATACTTAATTCAATGATAAATCTATCCCCTCCAATCACCGCGATGGAAGCTAAACTGTTCACCAGTTCGCCTTCCTCCTTCTTGATCTTATAGACCACACCATCCACTTCACTTCTGATAATAAGATCATCTTCCAATATTTTGGCGATCTGCAGGTTATTTTTAGTTTGACTCGAGGCAAGTTTTAACTGACGTTCCAATTCCTGATGCCTAATAATAGCATTGTTTAGGGCAATTTTAGAATTTTGAAAATTCAATTCCTTTTGTTCAAGTTCCACTTTACTGCCGATGTTGTTTTCCCAAAGATTTTTTTGTCGGAAATAGAACAACGAATCATTCGTGAGTTTTTTTTGAGCCAATTGAATTATATTTTCCGCTTCATTCAAAAGTTCGGTGTTTGCAATGAAGTCGGCATTTTCAGCAGCAAGTCTTGCATTTTCAGTAGCTATTTTGGAATTTTTATTGTCCAATTGAAAAAGGGTATCTCCTTTTTTTACATGCATCCCTTCTTTCACGTTTATTTTTTCAATGATACCATTCAGTTTGCTGAATACTTCGTATTGGTCATTACTCTTTACGAAACCGGAGGCATAAACACTTTCGGTGATGTTTTTGACTTCAGGCGTGATAGGTTCGTTTTTTTGACCACAGGATAAAAAAAGTAAAAAAAACAGGGGAATTGGGGTAAAATTGAATGTCTTCATCGGTTGTTTTATTTCTTATAACACGTTTTCAAGACGCACAGATTCCTCTACACTTTTGGTAGTTGAATCGTTCTATAAATTTACGAAAAATTGGGAAGGATTAAGCTAGTAAGTGCTATGTATATCATTGGTAATGAATCGTTCGTGGTGTGAATTGTAAAACCAAACTATGAGTTGACGGCCTATTGCTTATCTCCATGAAATTAGTTCAAAAAAAGTGACCTAATGTGACTTTGGTCATACAAAAAATCAATCCTTGTCGCTACCTTACTAGATCAATATTTTTAAATAGATGACCATGGAACAAATGCATGAACACGAAATTATCAGTATGCC
>JAHEMZ010000021.1:1398-39213 GCA_024643385.1 Flavobacteriaceae bacterium
AAAGATCGAATGGTAGATAGCGAACTCGATTGTAAAGATTGGTTTTTCTGCACTAAAAAACTCGATCGGGAAACTGTTTTAAACCGGATTTTAAGCACGGTAGCTCAAATGAATTAGCAGGAGCGAGGACTTCTTCTTTATTAAACCAAAAGCGAGCGCTATCTTCATTGCGCTCGCTTATTGTTTACACCTTATCAAATTGGCGAAAAGAACTAAAAGTTATCTTCATACAGACGTAAGCGATTCTTTAACGCAATGATCTCTTTGCGTAAATTTTCCTCTTTTTGTAAAAGATTACAGACCACATCGATCCCTTCCATATTCAGTTGTAATTCCCGATGTAAACGAATCATCTTTTCCAACGCACCTATTTGGTCTTGATGGAGGTAAGTGCTCTTATCGATCCTTTCCAAATGAATGAGTCCGAATTCGTCCAAAGCGATCACGAATGAATATTCTATGTCGTACTGTGAACAAATGGTCCTTGTTGCAATGAAATGTTTTTCCGCCATACTACCTCAGATTTTGTAATTCTTTAAACAATGCTTTTTCCTTTTCCGACAGATGGGTTGGAATCTTGATATGATAGGTAATGATCAGATCGCCGAATTGCCCTTCTTTTTTGTACACGGGGAAGCCTTTACCTTTTAACTTTGATTTTGTCCCGTTGAGTGTTTCGGGTTTTATTTGAAGCTTGACCTTCCCGTCAAAAGTGTCGATCGTAATGGTTCCGCCCAAAAGAGCCGTGTATAGATCAAGATCTATAGTAGTGTATAAATTGTTCCCATCGCGTTTAAAATGGGTGTGATTGGTAATGATGAACGTAATGTATAGATCTCCGTTCGGACCTCCATTGAGCCCTTTACCCCCTTTGCCGGCTATTTTAATGACTTGCCCGTTTTCTACGCCCGCAGGAATAGTAAGCCTTATTTTTTCATCATTGATGGTAAGGATCCTTGGATGGGATCTATACACATCTTTAAGGTCCAAATGCATTTCAGCATTAAAATCCTGCCCTTTAAATCGAGCTTGACTCCTTCTGGACGAAGTTCGACCACCTCCAAACAGAGACTCAAAAAAGTCTGAATAATCCGTATCTGAATAATCTTGTCGACGAGATTGATAGTGCGCTTGCCTTTGTTGTTGCGCCTTTTTAAACTCTTCTCCATGTTGCCAATCCTTCCCGTATTTGTCATATTTCTTACGATTCTCGGGATCGCTCAGCACTTCATTGGCTTCGTTGATCTCTTTGAATTTTTGTTCTGCCTCTTTGTTATCGGGATTCACATCAGGATGATACTTGCGCGCGAGTTTACGATAAGCATTTTTAATGTCCTTTTCGGTGGCGTTTTTCTCTACTCCCAGGATCTTATAATAGTCGATGAATGCCATTAATTAAAGTTTTTGAACTGATAAACCTTTGAAAATAGCGGTGCAGATGCTTATTGTAAAGTTACGGAAAATGTGGGGTAGGGAGAAATAGTTCTTACCTAATTTTTGATGGTTTTGTGTAGCTCTATCTTTTAATAAACGATCAGTTTCTTCATTCCCACTTGTTGATTTATATCCATGACACGTACGATGTAAATACCGCTTTGTAAGTGCGAGACATCTATTTCATCGGTATCTGTCGCAGAGAATATCAATTGACCCAATTCGGAGAGAATATCCACCTTACTAAGACGGTTTTGAGAACTAATCCGAATCATACCTTCCGTCGGGTTCGGATAGAGGATGAAAAGGTCTTGGTAACGCTTTTTTACTGATAGGATAGTTGTATTCTCGAACCAAACAACTTTAGCGTCAAAATAGGAAGCCGTAAGTACATCAGGGTCTCCATCGTTATCTACATCTGAAGCACTTACCCACTCAGCACCGTCCAGATCCGAAGCGATAATTTGCTGAGGACCAAAAGTACCAAGACCATCCAGATTTTCATGCCAGGCTAATATATCATCTTCCCAAGAAGTTGCGAGTACGTCAAGATCTCCATCCAAGTCTAAATCTGTCGCAAAAACGGAAGTTCCGTCTATCACATCCGTCGATATGACTCGTGCTTCTCCAAAATTTCCTAAGCCATCGATGTTTTCATACCAACTTACCAAATTGTATCCGGCTGCCATTATATCATTGTCTCCGTCGCCATCTAGATCTTCCACAAAGATAGCTTCAGGATTTTGCGCATCGTCTGCAATAATTTGTTGTACACCAAAGGTTCCAAGCCCATCTATGTTTTCATGCCAAGCAACATCGCCTCCAAAACTCTGAGATCCTGTTACAAGGTCGAGATCACCATCACCATCCATATCTTTAGCGAGTGCCGATTTATATCCTGTCCCGGTCTGAATGATCTGTTCAGGACCAAAGGCTCCTTGTCCATCTGTATTTTCATACCAAATAAGTTGTTGGTCCCAATAAGATACGGCCAGTACGTCATTGTCGCCATCCCCGTCCAAATCTCCGGCATGCACGAACCAGGCTCTTTCCACGGTGTCTGATATCACTTGTTTGGGGCCAAAAAGTCCAAGGCCATCAATATTTTCGAACCATGCAATAGTATCATCACCTACCGACGCTGCGAGGAGGTCCAGATCTCCATCGCCATCCAAGTCGGAAGTGAATACTGTCTTTACCAAATAGGAGTCGTAAGAAACTACTTGTTCAAGATAAAAGTTTCCTTGACCATTGATATTTTTGAACCAAGCTATTTTATCTGCTGCCCAAGAGGCGGATATGACATCCTCATCCCCGTCACCATCTACATCTGCTGTATGCACAAATCTGGAGGTTCTTGTGGAAGTCGTTATATATTCCGGAGTGCCAAAAACGCCGTTTGTGTTAGGGTACCACGCCACGGAACCATCGTTGGAAGAGGCCGAGAAAACATCCATATCCATATCATTATCAGCATCTCCAACGATAATGGATCGCGCTCCATCCAAAAAGTCGGAAATAATGGTTCCGGCCCCGAAGGATCCTTGCCCATTCAAATTACTATACCATATAAGTTCGCTAAAGTCTCCGTTGATATCACTATTGGCTGCCACAATATCCTTATCCCCATCACCGTCTATATCCGTTGTATAGAGTTTTTTACATCTTGTTATGGACGGATCGATCATGTTCGGTGAGCCAAAGTTGGCCTGACCATCTAAATTTTCTAGCCATACTATTTCGTAGTCGGAGCCGGAAACAATATCCAAATCTCCATCGTTATCAAAATCATCAACATAAAGGGCATATCCTCCGGTATTGCTAGTAATGATCACCTGAGGGCCAAAATTCCCTTGTCCGTCTAAATTCTTATACCATGCCACCTTCCCATCAAAGGAGGCAGAGACTACATCCAAATCTCCATCCGAATCCAGATCTCTAGCTAATACCACAAAGGGGAGAGACACTTCCGTAGTTATGGTGACTGCAGAGGCAAAATTCCCTTGTCCGTTCAAATTTTCATTCCAAGCGATCAATCCTCCCGAACCGGACAATACATCATTATCCCCATCGCCGTCCAGATCGTCAGAAAATAATGAAAAAGTAGAGGATCCGGTAACAAGGAGTACTTGCTGAGGACCGAAATTCCCTTGTCCGTCTAAATTTTCGTACCAAGCCACATTATTGCTGTAAAGTGCCGCCGAAATAACATCCATATCGCCATCTTGATCCAGATCCTTTGCAAAAACGGAAGAAGCTTGATCATTATTGGTTGAAATTATTTTAAGACGGCTGTAGAATCCTTGTCCATTTAAATTCTCAAACCAAGCGACTTTGTTATCAAAGGAGGAAGTAAGAACATCAAGATCCCCGTCGCCGTCCAGATCGGCGATAAACACCTCGTTCGCCCCTTCAGCGTTGATATTTGCACCCGAAACAGGATGAAATTCAAAATCTATTTGTCCATGCGCGTTACAGAGACAAACAAAAGATAATAGGGAAAGCGTAAAGTTTTTCATGAAGTCTGATTTAAGGGAATTGATTGCCCGAGATTAATAACAATACCCATCCACCAAATCTTGATAGGTTGGATTGTTCGCATTATTTTCAACGATATAATTTCCTTGTAATCCATTTGCGTTGACCAGAGGAAGTAAGCTACAGTAATCGTACAATGTGTAGTTATAGGAAAATTTTATATCACCTCCCACATGGGTAAGGTTCTGCAGCCCATCCAATGAGAACATATCCTCACCGCTAATTTCCAAATTGTATTGAACGCTGGTGACATTGGAAAGGGGGGTAAAATCATTGATACTGTTATACCCGATATAGATCTCTGTACAATCGCCGATCCCTGTCAAACCATTTATATTGTAAAGATTGAAATTAAAGGAGATGATCAATCGTACGATGTCCTGGCTGAAGTTTTGAATGCTGTTAAGGTTATTGAGAAAAGGATTGTTCGCTACAGCAAAGGATCCCCCGGATTCTCCATAAAAGCTGGTGACATTTCCAAGACCATCGATGTTTTGCAACAAGGTATTGTTGGAAATGATAATGCTTGGCCCCTGATTCAGCCCTTGATTGATAAAGGAAGTTACACCGCTTATACCATCGAGATTATTCAACTTGGGATTATCATCGATCACCAATTCCTCCAACGGGGAAGTGATATTACTTAAGGGGTCGATATTTATAATTTTATCGTTGTGAATGATGTAAAGCGATTCTGAGACTTCCGTGAGATTGTTCAAACCTTCCAATGTTTCCAGATTCGGAAGGTTCATGATATAAAGTCCTTCAACTTTTTCCAGACTGCTAAGCGGAGTTAAATCCACAATATCGCTCGTGCCTCCTTGTGGAGCTCTGATAAAAAGCTCACTGTTAATGTTACAAACGTTCAGCGCACCAAATTCATTCACTTCTTGTTGGGTATATAATAATACTTGATTATTCACTACATTCTGTTCACAAAAACTAACGGTAGAGAAATTAAGTGCATTACTGTATGCGGTACCGGCCTCATTGGTAGCATAAGATCGGATGAAATAGGTCTCGTTACGATCCAATCCTGATAGCATACTGGTATAGGTTCCGTCTCCTCCTCCTTCATTGGTTGCGTTGTCACTGACGGTAGGATTAGGATTTACACTCCAACAAACTCCTTTTGCGGAGATCGTTCCATTTCCATTACTTACTATGGTGCCCCCGGTAACGGCAGTTTCATTGGATGTAACGGTGATAGGATCGATGGTAATATTTGCTAATACAATGTTATTTGTATCATCATTCGTATTATCTCCTTCACTGTCTTTACTGCACTGAACAAATAGGAGGGCTGAGAATACAATAGAAATGCAAAGCGTTATTTTTTTCATTTTCATTTTTTACAAAAAAAGGAAAAAAAAGATAAGTAAAAAAATAGCGATCGGATTATCGCCTTAACTCACCTTACTTTCCAATAATTAATGAATCAATATTTCCTAGAATCAAAGGCACAGGTCTTAATCCAAATTCACCTTGTAGAAGTATGTGTATTCATAGCTGCCGCCATTTTCACTGAAAGCCTCGCTGAAGATCAGGGTTTGATCATTCGGAAAGACCATCGAGGTTTGTTCATAATCCGGGATGTCAGGAAAATGCCGTACAGGTTCTAAACTATTGAAATGGTACACGTTGTGTTTATCGGATAAGTATACATTGTTCGGACTACAACCTATCATTCGGGTCTCGAAGGTACGAACCACATCGAAATTGTTGTTCAGTTCGAAAGTTTCCCAAAAAAGATGCTGCTCATCCTCGGAAAGCAATACAAAGGGTCCGGGATAGCTCACGTCTTCCGGCCATTGAGGATAGGTAGTTTCAAGATTTATTTCGTTCCCGACCACCGACTGACGAGCGATATATCCGGATGATGTATTACTTTGACCAGTATATAACTTATTATAGGTTCTACTAAATTCCATGTCCCCGTGACGTGAACCTCCGGTAGGGCCATTGATGTATTCTCCCGTATTACCATCATAGATCCAGAAGGAAGTACCGCCCGAAGTAGGAGGATCACGGTGACAGTAAAGTATATTGTTATTTCCCACTTCAATTTTATGGATGCCCCATTCATTGGTGTCGGTAGGGAAGAAATCGGTACCCATCGTGGTAAGATCAAGTCTGATGATCTTTTCTATTCGCCGTTGACAAAGGAAAAGATATTGTCCGTCTGCCGACATATCAAAATCTTCTATACGTTCATCCTGAAGAATATGATCTATTATTTCAACGGTTTCTCCTTGGTAATCGATCACCAGGATTCCGTATTTGTCGGCATCATCATAAATGGAAAGGGGGCGACATATGGCGTAAATTTTAGAACGGAACGGGTCGCGGATCATCTTTTGAATAAAATAGGGGAAGAAAATAAAGTTGCCTGCTTCCTGATGTACGAGACCACTACCTACTGCATGTTCGTAGGAATTCGAAGTGTTCACAACGACCTGATATTGAAATGCATCGGTAAGTGATGGCATGGTCAGATCTTCAAAGGTCAATTGATTGATGTCTGTAATTTCTGAAAGGGGTTCGAAGTCTTCACGATAGATCAGATAAGATTGAAAGTCATTCCCTTCATATTTACTCCAGTTCAATTGTGTGGAATGACCTGTTTTTGAAGCCGATAGATTGATGACATTGGAGAGGAGGATGGAGTCTTTCGCAAAGTAATTATGATCGATCACTTCCGCTTCCAAGTACAATGTATGAACTCCTTTCGAAAGTAACGTTTGAATATCTTTCTTGAATTCTTCATTCGGATGCCCTTCGAATAGAATACCGTCCAGATCGGTACGCCAAGTTACCCGAATATCTTCCGGGGTAAGCATTTCAGAGATGTCGTCGTAGATAAATTCAACTTGGCCTTGAAAGGTTTTGGTGCTGTCCGGGTGCTCAAATATGCCATAAGTTCCATCGTTATGAAAGGAGTAATCACGATTTTGTGCAGGACTTATGATAAGGGTGCTAAAACTGAGTAAATGGAAACTGTCAACACTCGTTGTGTCCTGTGTGTTATCGTTCGTGTTATCGGGCGGATCCGGAGTATTTGTGTTATCGTTGTCCTTACTGCAACTCAAGGCAACGAATAAGATGAGCATAAAATAGAAAAAAGGGTATCTCATAGCTTTTGATGGGTTTCGCCGTCAATATAGTAATTTCTGTACGATTCAGTTTAAATTCACTAGCCGTTTGGGGTGCTTTTATTTTGCCGGTTATGGATAGAAATATATCAGGGATTCTCTCTAATTTCCTCTTGAGTAAGGCGTAAGATGCGCTCTAACAATTGAGAAGTACTCTTCAGATCCGTCAAGTAATTATCACTGGCGATCATATAATTTTCCGATAGATTCTCAAATTTTAATTCTTCCAACATTTTTCGATTATCTACATTAAATCCGGAAGTCGGGAATTGTACACTTCTTTTTTGGGTGGTGAATTGATCCGCATTTAGCCAACTTCCACCTTCAAGGATAAAGTTGTTCAGCAAGGCTTCACTTCTTATCACGGCTTCGAATTTTTCATTATTGATCTCAATTCTTTGTTTCCAGGATGATAACAGATTACGGAGATTCACATTCTGTAAAATGGTTAATTTTCCGGCACTGATTAGATCCTCCAAAAACCCGTTTTGAGGGTAATACGGATCGCTATTGAAAAACTCGTTGAGCATTACATTGAAGTCTTCTTCACTTTCAGGTTTGGGTTTGCTGCCTGTATAGCCCAGGATTTTATTGCCGGTTTCTATGCATAGTACAGTCTTATCCGTTACCTGTTTCAATAATTCCCTATTCGTGATAAAATCGCGATGAATATTTACCAAGGCAAGTTGTTCCTCTTTAGCTACCTTTCTGCGATCATTCCAGTTATTCACTTGTAAGGCCAAAAGGATCCCTATCATGACCAATACGATTTCTCCTATTGCATACAAAAAATACTTACTCACCTTATTTTCCTTCAGGAGTCGTTTGCGAATATTTCTGAATAATTTGATCATATCAACTGCGAAGAAGGTTTAATACGTGCGCGCATTCCTCTTCCAACGTTGTCATTGAATTTGAAAACCCTTTTTTATTGGCCTTTACGAACCAATATCTGTTTACGAATTCATCGTTCAAATAATTTACTTCAATATCATAAAAGCTCCCTTTTAAGGCACCATGTTCGATGAGGTAATCATCAAATTTCGAATTGCTTTCCGAAGTATTAGCAATCATAAATATTTGTCGGCTCACAGCATTTTGATAGGTGACCAAAGCGTCCTTTAATTCGATATTCTGAATTAAAGACATATTCCCTGTGCTGTTTAATTCTTCAATCACGGTGGTTTCGGTTATAAATTGCGTTTGTAAAGTCAGAAAAACAGGAATTTGTACCACTTCATTCATTCCTAAATCATTTTTTTCTATTGATTGCAAGATGCTATCCAATTTATGTAAATACGGATTAATGAACTGCATATTTGTATTAAACTTGGCTAAAAAAATAGAGTCTTTTTGAAATTGAGCAATCAAACGTTCTTTATATTCATGTTCAATTTTTCGTTCTTTTTTAAGGGTATTTTGATTATTAACGCCCAAGGCGATAAGTATTCCTATCACGACCAGTAGGATTTCTCCAATGGCATATTTGAGATATTTGGTCGTTTTGCCTTGTTCAATTAGGGTTTTGCGGATACGACGGAAGAATTTTATCATTTATACTAGTTAGTTCAAAATGTGATTATTTACAAGGTGCTTTTCCGCCTCGGTACTAAGTTGGAACTCTAATGCTCCGACTTAAAACCGCGTCCCGGGGTATACCCCGCGCCGGCCTTCAATAAAGCGTCTTCTAATTGTTTGATGTCTGCATTATAGATCGTTTCTATCTGCTTTTTCAGAGGATCTAGTGCCGCTTTAGCAATAGCATAGGTGTCCATATGTGTCTTTGTAGGACTTGAGGTAGTATACTTCTGTTCGTAACTTAAAATGCCTATATAGTTAGCTGGGGATTGTGGTTGGTCGATATCCAATCGAGTCTTCACCGGGTCACCGAATAACGAGGTGTTGATGGCCTTTAACTTATCTTCAATAAGGATGACCTTTTTAGAAAGTTCTGAAAGAGGTTGTTCCGAACGCTTGATCGCCGCTTTCATATATTTAAGCTTCTCGTTCATTTCATTTAACATACTTTGGCTGGTTCCCAGATCCGCCTCCAATTGAGCCACGTCTTTTTGAAAGGCGACTTTCGCATTTCTGTTTTCCGCAGGCATGACGGTATTATTCAAAGCCTTCACATGAAAGGTGGCCGGAGCCGTTAAACTTGAAACATTGCCTTTGACAAACAATTCCATACTTACGGTATACACTCCCGGATCCACTAAGGTTCCTTCATCAATGGGCATCCATGGGTTGTAGAAACCGGGTTCGCTTAGATCGATCGGGTTGGGTAGGGTGTAACGCAAATTCCAATGGAAACGATGCACACCTCGTTTTGCCGGTTGTAATTCCTTTTTCACCACAGTTCCGGAAGCGTCTCTGATCGTAAACAATAATTGAGGCACTACCTCATTCTCTTCGGCTTTCAACTCTTCGTAAGTAGGATAATGTACACTCTTCCCGGCTTTAATAAGTTCTTGCTCTTTTTTGGTTCGCTGATCCTTTAAGGACTCGAAGTTATCACCGTAATAATAAGTGATCATGGCTTCTGGGCCGAGATTCGGACTTGTATAGAAGTTGTCCCCTTGAAAGGCTTTTCCCGGTAAGCCAAGCGGTAGACTAGGCTCCCACGTCAATGCATCTCTTATCGGATAGATTGAAGCTTTCTCACTATTCATGTTATCTTCGATGGATCGCAGGAATGAATAATCGTCCAGCACATAAAATCCGCGGCCGAAAGTTCCCAATACCAAATCGTTTTCGCGCTCCTGAATCGCCATGTCCCTTACACAAGTGGTGGGCAATCCGTTCGACAATTGTTTCCAGCGCTGTCCGTTGTTCGGGGAAAAATAAACCCCGAATTCGGTGCCGCAGAAAATTAGGTCGGCATCCACAGTGTCTTCTTCAAAGGAATAGACACTGCCGCGTTCCGGTAGATTGTTGCTAATGGAGATCCAGGTAGCCCCTTTATCATTCGACTTCAAAAGATACGGTTTAAAATCACCTGATTTATGATTATTGAATACGGCATAGATCACATTCACATTGTGACGGGAGAGGTAAACCGCATTCACGTAGGTGTTTTTAGGCACACCGGGGACGTTGGCAATTTTCCTCCAACTGTCACCTCCATTTTCGGTAATTTGTATAAGTCCATCATCGGTGCCGACCACTAAAAGATTAGCATCTAAAGGAGATTCAGAAAATGCTACCACACTGCCGTATAAGGAGGTGGAACCATTCTTTGCCAATGCGTCGACGCTTACCACCCGGTCAAAAACGAGAAGCTTATTGCGGTCGATCTGTTGCGTAAGATCATCACTAATTACGTCCCAACTATTTCCGTAATCATTGGA
Organism: Flavobacteriaceae bacterium; assembly: GCA_024643385.1. GTDB lineage: Bacteria > Bacteroidota > Bacteroidia > Flavobacteriales > Flavobacteriaceae > JAHEMZ01. The sequence goes on from JAHEMZ010000021.1 coordinate 11,873, forward strand.
GCGAAATACTTTATTGGCAGCGAAATAAATGCGGCCGGGAGCATGTTTGCTTGCCACAAGGGGTGCATCCCAGTTAAATCGGTAGGCATCTTCCCCTTTGCGTTCTTTCGGTTGGATCCCAACAATCTCGCCACTCTTTTTGTCGTAACGCGATAAAAATCCATATTGGGATTGGGAATATACTATGTCCGGATTGTTCGGGTCTATTTGCGATTCAAAACCATCACCCCCTGTGGTGATAAACCAATCAAAATTGGTGATGCCGTGATTCGTTTGTACTCTTGAAGGACCTCCTATGCTGAAATTGTCCTGTGTACCTCCATACACATTGTAAAAAGGACTGTCGTTATCGACGGCCACCTTATAAAATTGCGTCACGGGAAGATTCTCTTTAAAGTCCCAGGTTTTAGCGGCATCGTAGGTTTCATACATCCCTCCATCACAACCTACCAACCAGTGTTGATTATTGGCCGGATCGATCCACATGGCATGGTTGTCCACGTGTTTGGCGACTTCGCCCACCAGGCTAAAATGACGTCCGCCATCATGGCTTACAGCCATCCAGGTATCCATGGAGTAGATAGTATTTTCGTCGATGGGATCGGCAATGATCTCTTGATAGTAATTCCCACTGGTCACTTGATCGCTGCGCTTTTCCCAACTTGCCCCACCATTCGTGGAAGCATAAAAACCACCTTTGCCATCGGCGGCTTCTACGATAGCATAGACGATATTGGTTTCGCCCGGTGACATGGTCAAACCAATTCTCCCTAGTTCCACCGTTGGAAGTCCGTTTTGGATCTTGGTCCAGGTAGAGCCTCCGTCGGTACTTTTATGAAGTCCTGAACCGGGTCCGCCCCCTACATAGGTATATACATGACGTCTGCGCTGATAGGTAGAAGCATATAGAATACTTGGGTTATTTGGATCCATGATCACGTCGTTCACTCCGGTGTGTCCATCAACGGTAAGGACGGCTTGCCAGGTGGCTCCACCATCAGTTGTTTTGTAAAGACCTCTTTCCCCACCTTTGCTCCAAAGGGGTCCAATAGCGGCCACATACACCACATTCGAGTTGTCTGGATGCACAATGATCTTTCCAATGTGCTCAGAAGTTTTCAGTCCCATATTCTTCCAGGAGGCACCTCCATCTTCCGATTTATATACACCATCCCCATAATTAACGGAGCGTTGATTATTATTTTCCCCTGTCCCTACCCAAATGACATTCGGATGGTTTGGGTCTATGGTTACACACCCGATGGAATAAGATCCTTCCTTATCGAAAATGGGTTGGTAGGTAATACCTGAATTTATAGTTTTCCATACACCACCGGCCGCTGAGGCGACATAATATTCAGCGTGATTGCTCGGATTTACAGCAATATCGGCGATCCTTCCAGAAGTAAGTGCAGGTCCGATAGAGCGCCACGAAAGACTGTCTATAGTGAGGGTGTCTAGGGCTTGTTTGATTTCTTTTTTTGATTTTTGAGCCTGTGCAAGAGGAATACATAGCCATAAGCCTAAAAGGCAGAGCAATGATAATTTTTTCATGGTATTTAATTTTTGAAAAGGGTAGATGGAACCCCGCTTTCTCAAAGATAGGAAACAATAGTGAATTTTGTAAATAATTGGAAGACCAAAGGAAGGTAGCGGGTTTTAAACTTTGTTTTTAAAAAATTCTATAGAAGTAGGAGCTTTTCATTTCCAGAATTTTAGAAATAAAAAAGCCTTCTTTTTAGAAGGCTTTTATGGTTAATTTGTTCACTTATTTTTTATCCTTATTGGGCGGGTATTTCGCTAAGATCTCTTTAACGATCTCGTTGATCCGAGCTTCCTTTTTTTCGACATCACCCGAGGTGATCAATTGTGCATTTCCAATTCCTTGCCAAACCAAATGATTGGTCTTGGCATCGATAAAATCGATGAACAAGGTTCCTTCCGAGGAAGTGGATACGGAATGACCATAATAACCGCCATACCACCATGGGTTCCATCCCCAGCCATAACCAAAATTGTTGTTGTAAATGTCAACACGTTCATTTTCTTTGGTAAAGATACTGACCAATATATCTGCCATTTCAGTTTTCTGCATGCCTTTAGCGGTTAATTCGGCATCAATGGCCCGCAAGATCCTTCTTTTATCCAAGTCGCTAATTTTGGCTTGATCAATTCCGGGCTTATAGAAGGCAAAGGTCTTATAAGTAGTAAAATCGACGTTCTTGTCGTAATCGGTCACCACTTTTACAGTGGTACACGATGTGGCCATTAGGGTGAGTAACAGCAGCGGTAAAAGGATTTTAATTTTCATAGCTTTTGTTTTTACTGAAATAATTTTTCATCGACAAAATTAGGAAGTGTAACCTTTAAGTTTGGATTGTGTTCCATCGCCCTTTGAATGGCAAATACAGCTTCTTCATTTCGAGCCCAACTTCTTCTTGCGATTCCGTTGTTGACATCCCAGAATAACATGGATTCCAGACGAGTTTGAGCCTCTTTACTACCATCAAGAACCATACCGAACCCTCCATTGATCACCTCACCCCATCCTACGCCACCGCCATTATGAATACTTACCCAGGTTGCCCCTCTAAAGCTGTCTCCTATCACATTGTGAATGGCCATGTCTGCGGTAAAACGGCTGCCGTCATAGATATTAGAGGTCTCCCTATACGGGGAATCGGTTCCGGAAACATCGTGGTGGTCTCTTCCTAAGATCACAGGTCCTATTTTTCCATCCGCAATGGCTTGATTGAAGGCTGAGGCAATTTTAATGCGGCCGTTGCTATCCGCATATAAGATTCTGGCTTGTGAGCCGACCACTAATTTATTTTCTTGCGCTCCTTTGATCCATTGGATATTATCGGCCATCTGCTGCTGAATTTCATCGGGAGAAGTGCGTTTTAATTTTTCCAATACTTCAGTAGCTATGGCATCTGTTTTTGCAAGATCTTCCGGTTTACCGGAGGCACAGACCCAACGGAAAGGGCCAAATCCATAATCAAAACACATGGGTCCCATAATGTCTTGCACATAGCTGGGATATCTGAATTCTCGTTGTGCATTTTTATCCTTATTCATCACATCGGCACCGGCACGCGAAGCTTCTAATAAAAAGGCATTTCCATAGTCAAAGAAATAAGTTCCCTTCGCAGTGTGTTTATTGATGGCAGCAGCTTGGCGACGCAAACTCTCCTGTACTTTTTCTTTAAACAATACGGGGTTATTCGCCATCATTACGTTGGCTTCATCAAAGCTCAGACCTACCGGGTAATAACCCCCTGCCCATGGATTGTGCAGTGAAGTTTGGTCACTGCCCAGATCAATGTGAATGTTTTCCGTATCGAAATATTCCCATACATCCACCACATTTCCGTCGTAGGCAATGGAAACGGTTTCTTTGGCAGCAAGTGCTTCTTTTACGCGGTTGGCCAATTTGGGTAAGCTGGAGATGACCTCGTCCACCCACCCCTGACTATGACGTGTATGGGTTGCTTTTTGGTTCACTTCCGCGCAAACCGTTACGCAACCCGCAATATTTCCTGCCTTCGGTTGGGCACCACTCATACCTCCCAGACCGGAGGTGACGAACAGACCTCCATGAGGGGGTTTCTTTATTTTTCTGAACCCATTAAGAACCGTAATAGTGGTTCCGTGAACAATGCCTTGCGGTCCGATATACATATAACTTCCGGCCGTCATTTGTCCGTATTGGGTCACACCTAAAGCGTTGAATCTTTCCCAGTCGTCCGGTTTAGAATAGTTAGGGATCATCATTCCATTGGTCACTACAACCCTTGGGGCATTCTTATGAGATGGAAAGAGGCCCAAAGGATGCCCACTGTACATCACCAGAGTCTGTTCCTCGGTCATTTCTGAAAGGTATTTCATGACCAAGCGGTATTGTGCCCAATTCTGAAAAACGGCGCCATTCCCACCATAGGTGATCAATTCGTGGGGATGTTGTGCCACGGCATGATCCAAGTTATTCTGGATCATGAGCATGATCGCTTTGGCCTGTTCACATCTTCCGGGATATTCATTTAAGGGACGCGCATAGATCGTATGATGCGGACGAAAACGATACATATAGATGCGTCCGTAGGTTTCGAGTTCGTTCTTAAATTCAGGTAGGAGGGTAGCATGGTGTTGTGGTTCGAAATAGCGCAGTGCATTTTGGAGGGCCAGTTTTCTTTCCTGCCCGGTTAAGATCTCCTTTCTCCTGGGAGCATGGTTGACCTCGGGATCGTAAGGTTTTTGAGCGGGTAATTCGGCAGGAATGCCCTGTTGTATCTCTTCTTTAAAGGTCATTTTTGGAGGTATTTTTTTTATTGAAACCATAGGGGCAGTGTTTGCAGTTGCTCTCGCAGCAATATCCTCTCTTCAAATGATATTGTTCCGTAAAACACTTATAGCCCTCTGCAGTGAGGTAATAATCGCCTTCTTCTATCTCTATTTTTTTCTTCGGAAATAACACATGACAAAAGTACCAATTATTTGCCTTGCCGGAAATTTTGTTGGGGAGATTATAATGTTTAGGTTTAAGTAAAGGCCAAAAAAAGACCCCGGTATTGAAACCGAGGTCTTTATCACATTCATATTGTAATTACTTATTGATCTTTGTCATTTTTATAACCGGTAAAAGGGATTAATTCCGGTTCAGGCATAATGATAGAATCATTTTTTATACTCGTGTTGTGTCTTTGATCGACTGCAAATAACCTTAACTCCGGTTTGATTAGCGAATCCTTTTTAATGTCGCCGATTATCGTGGTCCATTCACTTTTATCAAAAGGAACGAGTAAGGCGGTACTATTGTTATTTATTTTAACAGTGTTTACGGGTGCTATCGATGTACTCTGTTTGTCCTGAGAAAAGGTTATTGACGAAACTAATAGGAGTATGATAATAAAAATATTCTTGGGCATCACTATTGTATTATAGAAAGTGTGGCGTGGCTGCTATCTGGCAATGATACAGGATAAATAGCTACACCATCAGTTCCTAAAAGATTATTCGTTTTGCCTTGTAAAATAATAGTATATGAATTGCCTATTACTAAACCGGTTATTTTTTTTGAAAAAGCACAACTCCAAGTAGTTATAGAATAAATGTTAGGATTAACTTTCCATAAAGACTGGGCACTTGTATTGGTTCCTCCAATTACGGTAGCATTCGTTGAATTATAAAGTCTAAAAGTACCATAGGTAAGTGAACCTGTATATCCCAAACCCGAAATCGTCAAATTAACGAGGGCTTCTGATTTTTCAGCTGTAAAAGTTAATGACATGCCTGGGACATTTGTAAAAGACGTTCCAGAGATTAATTGATCAGTCGTAAGAGATACACTCTGAACAAGTGGCTCAGGTGTATTATTTGCCAAGCGGGCCCATTTAGCTCCATCATTATAATAAAATCCTGGCGTAACATCTCCGGCGGTATTTTTATTATATACCACCATTCCCTGCACATGACCGGATAAGGGCGTTGCGTTTGCAGTGCCTGTTAAGTTTACCCTAGGTAATAAAAGACCCTTGGTGGTTGTAGTTGCATCCCCAATTTCCAATAGTGCATTACTATTTGGTGATACATTACCTATCCCAACTTGTGAATGAATTGAAGAACTTAAAAGAAAGAAAAAAAAAGTTAATGTCGCAAGACAGTTATACGGAAGAGAGGAATTTGAAGTCATATAAATACATAAATATGCATCAAATATATTGCTGATTTCATTGCTGCATTTACATGATATGTTAAATTCGATAAGCTGTAGGAATAATCGACAATCAGCAAAATAGATGCCAAAAAATCAAAGACTAAAAGGTGTATTTGGCATAAAATAAAAAGGACCACAAATTTGTGGTCCTTTTTATCTTTATAATAATGAAGAAGAATTAAATCTTGATGACCTTTTTGGTCGTTGCACCGTTCTCGGTGGTAATATGTACAAAATAGACTCCTGTTTCTAAAGAAGTTAGATCGAGTGTATACCCTTTTGTTTGTTCGTACATATTTTCAGAGAGACGTTTCCCTAAAAGATCGTATACTTCTAAATTCAAGAGATTTGAATGAGGCGAATAAACCGACAGTAAGTTATCTGTAGGATTAGGGAAAACAAGAATACTATCCAATATCGAATCGGCAGGACCTAGGGTTATTTCCCGTTCAAACATTAGGGTGAAGCGGTTATCAAAAGTTCCTTCGTCACTTCGGAACGTATACGGGTTATCATTTAAAATAGTAACGGTATTCAAAAGGTTGTCCATCAGATAGACCGTTGCATTCGTTAAATTATTCCCCTGAACTTCTTCAATAGCGATCTGGTATTCCAATTCTTCTTGTATAAGGGTGGAAAATCCTAATGGGACTTTCGAGCCACTTTCAAATGCTTCTCTGGATTGTATTCCAAATTCCTGCGATCCGTCTTCCAAATGGCTGTATAAAGATAATACAGTGGCAAGTCGGCGACTGTCGTATCCGCTATCTAAACCTGCCGTGGTATTCTCCAGGAAGTTGATCAAGGTCTTGGATTGCATTTCATACTGTTCATTGGAAACCTCTATCCAAATACGATCAGCGGTTTCATTATCTCGTAGGGTATTATTGTTGTCGGTTCGGCGCATGGTATTGGTAAAAGTTGCCGTTCCGGCTGCAGAGGCCTTTATCCCGAAACCTTGACCCGTTGCAATATACCCGTTAGGAGTACTTCCGCCACTAGCTGCCGGGATTCCGGCACCACTTGAATTGTATATGGATATATCTTCCATGGAAAAATTCATCGCTCCCGCACCCGGCAGACTCGGATTTGGCGGGGTGTTGTGTTCCCAAAAATATACCTCTCCAACCATCGCGTTGGCGTTGATGAAATCAAGCGCCCAAATAGCCGAAGCGTATGGGTTTGCCAAAACATTCGGACTTGCATTCCTGTTGTCTTCAGATGTGGGACCAGGAGTGTTATAGATCACATTAAAATCAACATTACCATTGTTTAGAGTACCACTTTGGTACGTATAGTTAAAGATTCCTCCCGGCTGACCGTAACCCGATTGTGGCCGTACAATGTATCCTTCTCCCACATTGATGGCACCGTTATAGGCGATCCAATTGTCGTAATTGTCGTCTGCAAAATTTTCCGCCCCGGGAAACTGGGCAGCCACATCAGGGTTGGGTACAAATAAACTTGTATCATGGTTTAATACCAAAAAGGCATCACTCCAAACTCCGGTTCTGTTTTCGGCTGTCATCGGACTTCCTAAGATCATAAAGTCTCGTGAGCCTAGATCCGGTGTGGTTAGATTTACATTGATAACAGCTCCACCTAGTTTGTTTACATCAGCATTGGGGTCCACTTGAACCACACTTCCCTGATGTTCCACAACGAGCGTACCGCTAACGTTTATATCGCCATCTGTTTTAAGGTAATCTCCCGCATCAATAGTTAAAGATACTCCGCTATTTACGGTACAGGTACAAGCATCTATGCTAGGTTGAGTTGTGGTGCTATAATTTGCACCGATAATAGCGTGGGATCCTATATCAGGAGTGCCGGCACTCCAAGAGCCACCACCCATATAGGTTGTCGGAGCCGCAGCGATGGTAACTGTTGCAACGCATGATGACTTATTTCCATAATCATCTTCACCTGTTAAGGTTACATTAAACGTATTTCCTACATCCGCACAAGTAAAAGTAGTTTGACCGGTAAGCGTCCATTTTACAATTCCAAAATCGTCCGTGGATCCATTATCGATATCTGTTTCGTCAATAGTAACTGTTCCGGTTGCCGCATTCAGATATACGGTCGGACTTTGACAAATAATAGTGGGAGGCGTATTATCGTAATTTGGGTCTCTTAATACAAATAGACCTCCATCTCCATTGACAAATTCATTTCCGAAACCAGTGGCAATTAAATTTCCACTTTCGAAGTAGGGATACACATTCCATGTACCGTTGAAGCTGGCGGAATTTGAACTCGGAAACACATCAAAATAACTAACCTCCGTCATACTGGGAACCGGGTCGTACAGTCCGTCAATTTTCAAAATACGGGCTCCCGCAGCATAATTTGCCAAATAAAAACGATTTCCCCTTACATATCCGTTATGGTCAATAGCAGGAGTGGCACCATTGTAGGTATAAAATGGATTCCCGCTGGGGTTATTGGCGTTGATTCCGGCCTGGTCCAAGTCTTGAAGATCGAAGGCCATGGTTCTTGTATTGAAACCTACGTTTTCTTCATCTACTTCGTCTCCCACGATAAAAAATCGCTTATCATCCGTAAACCAACCTTGGTGGGTGTAATATTTGGAGGAATAACTAAAGGTGCTGATTTGTGAAAAAGTCACATTTCCTGTACCGGCGTTGGTAGTGATTTTAAAGATTCGAACAAAATCGGTTCCGCTGAAACTACCGATCAAAATTTCATCCCCTTGGTAGTCGGGATCAGGTCCGTCGTATAACATCACCTGCGCATCATGACAATAGCCTCCCGCGGAGTAAGTGCCGACCACAGGAGGGCTGGTAAGACTTCCCGCCGGACTGCTATCCGGATTTAGATTATAAACAATGAGACCCCCACTGATGTATGGGCTAACTCCCATTACATACGCATGACCTGTTTGTTGGTTTATTACAATATTATGCGCTTTTCCTTTGTTGCTATTTGATCCGGTCCCCCAAGTCAACCATCCATCTTCCGTGAAATTAACAGCCGGGGTTCCATTTAAACCTCTTAATCGTGTAAGATCAAAAATCTGCATCCCGTGATTTCCATTTCCATCACTCACGATATAAGCATGATTCTTATATACTTTTACATCCCGCCAAAGGCTGCTTCCGGTGTGGGAATTAAGCCTCCCTAAGTATTTTGGACTGGTGGGATTGGTAATATTTACAAAGGCGGTTCCATTATCTAGACCTACCACAGCATATTCATCTCCATTTCCATCCATGTCTGTCCATCCCCAAGAATCCTGCCCTTCAGCAGCACCCATGGCTGCTGCTGAAATGTACGATTGAAGGGTAAGCCCTTCACATGGATATTCGTTATTTTGTTGCGTTCCATTCCCATTTAAGTCAATAAACCCATTCACACAAGGTATTTGGGCATTAAGGTAAAATGCGATAAATGTAAAGGCGAGATTGAGTAAATTTTTGATCATGGGGGCAATGTTTTGATATGATGAGCAGCGCTGGTGTTTTATTCTCCTATAAATTGAAATTCGATAGAACACGGAATGTCGTGGCCAACATGACCTTGTCCGTCACCGGTATCACCGTTACCTGCAAAATAACTGTGACCGGTATAGAGCATATGACTTAAATTAAAATCATAGGTATATCCTTCCAGTAAATAGAGATAATATTCTAATGTGGCAAAGTGACCAATCTCACTACTTTCTATGGCCGGACTTTCAATGTCATTTTCAACCGAGTATGAATGAGTGTAGGACCAACCCTCTGTATAATCATAGCTGCTACTTGTGGGATCAATATCAATAACAGCGCCACCGGCACCGCCGGACATAGAGAAGAAGAAAGCCCCCTCCGAAGTCGCTAAAGAAAGTGCATCCAAGGAAGTAAAGTCAGCGATTTTTCCCGCCGCGAAGTTCGTTTTTATCTCTACACGATAAATACCGGAATAAGAAGGAGTAAAGACTTGATTATCCAATCCGGCAATATCAACGGCAACACTGGGTTCCGGGTCACCATAACTTTCATTTATCGTGGTGCGCTGGCATCCTCCGGTTTGCGTAAACTTTACATATTCCTCTCTTAAAAATTGTGGTTTCCATTCGAAACCATCCCAACAATATATTCCGGTATGTACATCATTTGCTCCGGTCCTTGAAATGTTAGTGTTATAAACAGCAGTTCCTACAATAAGTGCACCCCCTGCCGGGTTAACTACTGGGCTTTCTACTATGGTAGAGGTAAGGGCTACTCTGGGATAAACAAGCCCCATGGTAGAAGTTGGTTTCTGCAAGTCTAAGGCCCCTTTAGGATCAGTTACACCTACTCCAATTTGAGCAAGTACAGGCATCACTCCCAATCCCATGAAGAATATTAGATTTACTATATGTATGAATTTACACTTTTTCATCTTTTGAAAGTTTAGTTGCCTACATAGTTGATCTCAACTCTACAGCGAATACCATTATTTAACGTAATATATCCACTTCCATCGGTAGATAGGTTCCCATTGGAAACAAATCCGGGGGAAGAAGTTTGATCAAAGGTAAGTGAGAAGCTGTAGGTTGTACCGGCAACAAGATTTGCTTCTTCTATGACATATTGATGTTGGTTAAACCTATTGTAGTATTCATAAAAACCTGTACCCGCAAATAATTTGTCGCCATTGTTGCCGGATAAAGATTTTAAATTGAACGTATAGTTGGTTGCAGGGATCCGGTTAAAGGTGAATTCAAATTCCCCTTGCTGAGAATTGAAATTTGTCCATTGATTTGTTTCATTAGGTGCGTCCAACTTTCCGCCGCCAAAATGAACAGTCAATTGTATACGATAGGTGCCGTTATATTGGGCTGTAAAACTGTTATTATCAAATGAAATACTTTGTGCCCCTTCCGCATCTCCTGTTCGAAGATCGGAATTCTGAGAAAATAGATAGTTGTCCTTTTTATCGAATTGCGGGATCCATTGCGTTCCATCCCAAATATACAGACCGGGATAAACCGTGGCACTTCCGCTTCCCGATGTGGTAGTGTTGTACACGGTAGTGCCCGCTACAATTCCCCCTGGTATCGGGTTAGGATTGGAAATGGTTTCGGTGTTGGTATCGGTTAACACTAACTTAGGATAGATCAATCCCCCATTAAGGGAAGAAATATGTAAAGCTCCTTTGGGAGAAGTATTGTCTATTCCTACCTGAGCCATTAAGGGAGAAACCAATAATAGCACAAAAGTTGCAGATATAGTATAAAAGTATCTTTTTTTCATATAGCTAATATTATTCACCCATATAGTTTATTTCTACCGTACAGGGAATGTCGTAGGCTACATATCCACGACCTGTACTAGAGGTTCCATTGTTGATAAATTCAGGCGCAGCACTCTGTAAAAAAGTAAGGTAGAATGTAATTGTTTCATTTGCCGTCATGGTTCGGTAAAATGTCAATGAATATTCTTGCCAGATAGCAAAATAATTTGTTGCACTTATAGCTGGCTCATATGCCGTGGAGAATGCCTGCACCGGAATGTTTGTTGCTATAGCGTTGTTTATTCTTAAGGTGTATACTCCGTAAGCGCCCGCTATGTTCATATAACCATCTGATCTACTGCTGGGACTTCCCCCTGAAACTTTGGGCACATCAGCGTATCCGCCACCGAAGTTAACGCGAACCGTTATTTTATAATCCCCGGAATAATTTGCCGTAAAGGATTGTTGTGAGCCAGAACTTCCTAACACGTTTAAGCTCGTTCCTGCTACTGATCTGTAACCGGTAGAACTTTGATATAATTGTTGTTGCCTTAACGGAAATTGTGGCTGCCATTTAGCACCATCCCAAACATACATTCCCGGATAAACATCATTGGTTCCTGAATTTGTTGTATTCGTGTTGTAAATAACAGTTCCAGTTGGAATATTGCCACCTTGTGGATTAGTTACAGGAGCTTGAACGATAGTTGATGTTAAATCTCTTCGCGGTAATACAATGCCCTCTGTAGTACTGTTAACATCTAAAATACCATTGGGAGTATAAGTGTTTATTCCAACCTGCGAGAATAGATGCAAAGGGCTGAATATGAGGATACAAAGCCAGTACATACCATATTTTCTTACTGTATTATACAGATTCATTGGTGTAAGTTTGCGATTTAAGGTATGCAAGTTTACATAAAAATATCTTTGAAATCCAAAAAAATTCGATGAAATACACTATTTATCAATAAAATAGGAAAAAACCTACAAAGAGAGTTATGGAAAAAAACAAAAGTCGTTTTATTTCTTTTACTTACAAATTTACATACAGGTTTTCAACTATTTCAACGATAACATGACTATTTTCAAAAATTAAAATAATTAATCCTCCAAGGATGTAAATAGCCCTAATTTTTTCTGTAATTTTCAAAATAATTCATTCAAAGTTAATTGAAGACCATTGCATTTATTTGAATCTTACCGGGCAAGTATTCAGAATGTTAATACGCATCGATTTAATTTGGATAAACTAAGTATATCGATGCTTAGAGAAGATTTAATTCACCCTCATGTTTCCGGAAACAAGTTCAGAAAACTCACATACAATCTTACAGCAGCCAAAGAACAATACCATGATACGCTGCTTACCTTCGGAGGAGCCTTTTCAAATCATATTGCTGCCGTAGCTGCGGCCGGAAAGGAGTTTGGTTTTCAAACAATAGGAATTATTCGTGGGGACGAACTGGAAAATAACACTACCCTTAATCCCACCTTGAAATTTGCACAGCACTGTGGAATGACCCTTCATTTTGTAAGTAGAGAGGTTTATCGTCACAAAGCTAGTACTGAGTTTTATAAAGAATTAGAAAGAAATTTTGGCCCCTTTTATTTGCTTCCGGAAGGTGGAACGAATGAGTTGGCCGTAAAAGGATGTGAAGAAATACTGGGAAAACACACCGAAGATTTTGATGTAATCTGCGTTTCTGTCGGTACGGGAGGAACGTTGGCCGGAATTGTTAATGCCGCGTTGAGCCATCAAAGAGTAATCGGATTTTCTGCTTTGAAGGGAACTTTTCAGAAAGAAACCATAACACCTTTTATTGACCAAAATAGAGTCTTTGAGATCACGGATCAATACTGTTTTGGAGGGTACGGTAAAATAGATATCGATTTGGTTCGTTTTATCAATGAATTTTATAAAAACACAGGCATCCCATTGGATCCTGTCTATACCGGAAAAATGATGTATGGTATTTTTGACTTGATCCGGACCGGGGAATTGAATGAAAATAACCGTATTTTAGCCATTCATACGGGAGGTCTTCAAGGCATAGCCGGAATGAATATAAAATTGAAAAAGAAAAACTTGCCTCAAATAAACATTGAATATGTGGATTAGAATTTTTACACTTCTTATAGTGGGATTGTTAATGGTTGGATGTAAGTCCAAAAAGAATGTAATGCAACGAAAACATCGTGCCCAAACAGAGCGTGTAATTATCTCAAAAGAGAAACCACCCAAAGAACCGATTAATGCTATAACTACAGACGAGTCTGAGATAGAATCGCTTCCGGTAAATGCCAGTTATGCGGAAACCCTCGAGGCCTATATTAATACCTATAGCGATATCGCGAAGGAAGAAATGCTTCAATACGGAATTCCCGCAAGTATTACCTTAGCACAAGGAATACTTGAAAGCGGTGCGGGAAGAGGGGAACTCACCAAAAAAGCGAATAATCATTTCGGAATAAAGTGCCATACTGAATGGGAAGGTGAAAGAGTGTATCATGATGATGACGAAAAAGGGGAATGCTTCCGCAAGTACAAAGACCCTAAATATTCCTTTAGAGACCATTCCTTATTTTTGACCCAACGAAGCCGGTACCAAGATCTATTCAAATTGCGAAAGGACGATTATAAAGGATGGGCGAGAGGATTAAAAAAAGCCGGCTATGCCACTGATCCAAAATATCCGGATAAGCTAATTGGAATTATAGAAAAGAATGACCTCACTCGATTCGATCACCAAATATTGGGAGGGTCGGTACAAGTCACTACTTCAGACGATGTTGAAATTAATACCTATACGGTTGGCAAAGGAGACACACTCTACAGTATTGCTCGAAGATTCAATATGACTGTAGAAACCCTTAAAGAATATAATGGTTTGCAATCCAATACTATTTCCGTTGGTCAAGTATTATATTTGCATTCAGTAAAAGACCACTAATAATTTTATGCTATATCAACGAAGTAGTGCCCTTTTCGAAGAGGCACAGAAGGTTATTCCCGGGGGAGTAAATTCCCCCGTTAGGGCTTTTAAAGCCGTGGGGGGTACTCCTATATTTGTAACCCATGCAAAAGGGGCTTATTTATATGATGTCGACGGAAATAAATTGCTCGACTATATCAATTCGTGGGGCCCAATGATTTTGGGTCATGCTTATCCGAAGGTCTTAGCTGCGGTGATCTCAAAGGCTGAAAAGGGGACCTCCTTCGGAATGCCTACCGAAATCGAAACAGAAATTGCTGCCTTGGCAGTGTCAATGGTACCGGGAATTGAAAAAATACGCTTCGTGAATAGTGGAACCGAAGCTTGTATGAGCGCTATTCGTCTCGCTAGGGGCTTTACGGGGAGGGATAAATTCATAAAATTTGCAGGTTGCTACCATGGACACAGTGATTCGTTCTTGATACAAGCCGGAAGCGGTGCCGTAACCTTCGGTGCGCCAAATAGCCCGGGTGTGACAAAGGGAACGGCAAAAGACACACTGCTTGCTCGATATAATGATCTTGACCAAGTGCGAGAAATGATAAGCCAAAACGAAGGTGAAATTGCAGCCATCATCATTGAGCCCGTAGCAGGAAATATGGGGTGTATACCGCCATCATCAGGATTTTTGGAAGGATTGAGAACCTTATGTGACGAGTATGGGATACTATTGATCTTTGATGAAGTAATGACAGGTTTTCGATTGGCCAAGGGTGGCGCACAAGAATATTATGGGGTGCCGGCTGATATTGTCACTTTTGGTAAAATAATTGGCGGCGGACTTCCGGTGGGTGCCTTTGCTGCACGAAAAGAAATTATGAATTATTTGGCTCCGGAGGGCCCTGTTTATCAAGCAGGAACGCTAAGTGGAAATCCTTTGGCTATGGCAGCCGGTTTGGCTATGCTCTCCGAATTGGATCAGCAACCTAGTATATATCATTCTATTAACCATAAAACCGAATACTTGCATAACGGACTTGAAAGCGTATTTCTCAAAAAAGGGATTCCGGTCCATATCAATAGAGTGGGTTCTATGATCTCAGTTCATTTTACTGAAAAAAATGTAATTGATTTTGAAACAGCTGCCATGGCTGCTCAGGGAGCATCCTTTAATCGGTTTTTTCACGGAATGCTCAATAACGGTATCTATCTACCCCCAAGTGCCTACGAATCTTGGTTTATTTGTGATGCGCTCACAATAACGGATATAGATCGTACAATTGATTCTTGTGAACAGGTAGTCAAAAGATGGTAACTAAAAAAGGCTCCAATTTGGAGCCTTTTTTGTGATATGAATCAAGCACTATTGTTCTTTCATGCTTTGCCATTTTTTGTATTGTTCGTCGGTGAGCGCCTTCTTCATGGAAATCTCAAAAACCTCATCATGTTTTTGCTTCGCAGCAGCTACGGCCGGACTCTTGACATCTTTACCATTAACATCCTTACTGTAATTACTTTCTTTCACCACAAGTGCCCGATAGACAGCACGTTGCTGGTCTCCTGATAAGTTGAGTGCTTCATTTAATTTTTCCGTATTTTTCTTTGCTATGACTTCGGGGCTATACTGATTTTGCTTTAGAGTTTGGGCACTCATCGTACCCATACCAAGCAACATCACAAACGAAAAGGTAATAATTTTAAATAAATTTTTCATGGTTTTTGTTTGTTTTAAAGTCACTAATGTAACTAATTTGTATGTAACATTCCAAAAACCAAGCCAAAAAGTGTTTATTGACCTTTCCTCTTTTGCATTTGTTTGTCATGGCTCTTGCGATGTTTACTTTGCTTTTCCCACTTAGCAAATTGATCCTCAGTTAGAATCGTTTTTAATTGTTGCTTTTGATGTATTTTTTCATCCAGCCAATTACTTTTCATGGCAAATCGTTCATCCTGACTTAATTCTTTACCATTTTCACATTCTTTTCTGAAAGCATCCATTTTTACTTCAATGGATTCATTTAATTTTTGAATTTTCTCTTGTTGACTCGTTGTTAAATCTAAATGCAAGGTCATCTGTTTCGTCTTTAATTCTGCTCTTTGTTGAGGAGTAAGATCCATCATTTTTTCGTGTCTTTCTCCTTGGTGTCCTTTAGAATCATTTGGACCAGGTTGTGCATTTGCCATTGCTCCCAAAAATAGGAGACCCATAATTAATACTTTTTTCATGGTGTTTTTTATTTTTGTTTGTGCTGTTAGGACTGCATCATAAGGAAATAGTTTAACGCTATTCCATTAAATATTTGTTAAATGGCGCAATAATAAGGCAAGAAAGGGTCGCAATTTATATATACAGACTGCAATTGTTTGTGAAGTGATTTTTCCCCACGTACTTTTATGGAGCAAATAGTTTAGGTTGGTTAAACACCACCCGGAATGTTGATAGGGATATCAACCCCCTTTTGCCAAAATAGGTGGATTTTCGGGTGGTGTTTTCTAATTTCTATTTTATCGGAGTATTTTTTAATCCACCTTGATCATATCGCTCTCGAATTCTACTTCTCGTTGATCCATAGATTCCCAGATACTGGATCCTATTGAGAAGGATTCGCATATAACTCTCGGGCTAAAACTAAAAAGTAACCCATCATAATAGCGGTCGGTATTACTGTTATTTCCTTGTCCTCCTTCGTCGATCACTCGGAACCATATCTTTGCTCCTTCCAGGTTCGTTGGACGTTCACCCGATTCTATGGTTACTATTCCACAATAAACCGCTTCATTATCAAGAACGGACAATAGTTCGGCATCCGCATTAAAATGCCACGTGTACTCACCGTTTTCACCCCAGGTAATCACAAAACTTGCATTCCCGTTGGTTCCCTGAGAATTCAAGAGCGCATTGAAGTTGATAGTAGCGGATTTATAAAACCGATCATCGTCTGGACCTGTTGGGGTTCCACCTGTAAAATGACCTTGTGCATGTTGATTGGGGTTCCTTGTTATTTGATCACCCAAATCAACTATATCACTCATATCAATCATTTCAAAAGGTTGATCAGGATCCAAGGCATCCAGATTATAAAGTTTCTCAGGATTAGGAACTGTGTAATTGGATTGTACCAATGTTTCCGTTGTGATGGATTCATTCTGACATCCTATGAAAGCCATGGAAACAAAGACGGAAAGTAGAATAGAATTTTTCATATTAGTCACTCTCTTAGATTGAACAATAGCAAGTTAAACTAATATACAACTAAAAGTAAGAAAATTCGTTCAAATCAAAAAATATTAGTCAAAAGACACTTTAAGGTGACTTTTCATTAAAAAACTCGAACTTCTTCATCGGAACTTGATTGAGAAATTTCAAGGTTTTGATTTAAAACACCTCAACCATCAAACCATCCTCGGTTTTAGAAACCTTGGCCAACTTGTTTCCGGTAAGATGTTTCATAGTCTTATCCCATTTTTTGTTACTTAAACCACTTTGGATTTTTAAGTCTTCCAATGGCATTCGTTCCACCTTTTTAAGCAGGGCAAGTACAGCTTTTTCCTCGTCGTTCAGTTCGATTTGTACGGCTTTCTTTTCCGGTTTCATTTGCGGGAAGAATAACACTTCCTGAATGGAAGCATTGTTGGTAAGGAACATGATCAATCGGTCCATTCCGATGCCCATCCCGGAAGTAGGTGGCATTCCATATTCCAACGCACGAATAAAATCGTTATCGATAAACATCGCCTCATCATCGCCTTTTTCGGCCAACTTCATCTGGGCTTCAAAGCGCTCTCGTTGATCGATAGGGTCGTTCAATTCACTGTAAGCATTCGCCACTTCTTTTCCGCAGATCATTAACTCGAATCGCTCGGTGAGTTCCGGGTTGTCCCTGTGTACCTTGCATAAGGGACTCATTTCTTTAGGGTAATCGGTAATGAACGTAGGTTGTATAAAGTTCCCTTCACATTTTTCACCAAAGATCTCATCGATCAGTTTTCCTTTCCCCATAGTTTCATCAACGGCAACACCTAATTCCTTCGCTGCCGCACGAATCTCACCCTCCGATTTTCCGTATATGTCAAATCCCGTGAATTTTTTAATGGCATCCGCCATCGTAATTCGGGGATAGGGAGCTTTGAAATTGATGGTATGTTTGCCAAAGGTGGCTTCCGTGGTCCCATTCACTTGAATGGCACAATATTCCAACAATTCTTCACAAAACTCCATCATCCAATGGTAATCTTTATAAGCTACATAGATCTCCATGGCAGTAAACTCAGGATTGTGGGTACGATCCATTCCTTCATTTCTGAAATTCTTCGAAAATTCATACACCCCGTCAAATCCCCCGACAATCAATCTTTTTAAATACAATTCGTTGGCAATTCGCATATAAAGCGGAATATCTAAACTATTGTGGTGCGTCACAAAGGGACGAGCGGCCGCACCTCCAGGAATGGGCTGCAAGACCGGCGTCTCTACTTCAAAATAGCCGCGTTCATTAAAGAAATTTCGCATGGCATTGAACATCCGCGTACGCTTTACAAACACTTCTTTTACATGCGGATTCACGACCAAATCAGCGTATCGCTGACGATAACGCATTTCAGGATCATTGAATTCGTCATGTACATTTCCTTCGCTGTCCACTTTAGGAAGTGGGAGTGGTTTCAATGCCTTGGAAAGTAAGGTGAAATTCTTCACCATCACGGTCTTTTCTCCCACTTGAGTAGTGAAAAGTTCTCCTTCAATACCAATGAAATCACCAATATCCAGCAATTTCTTATATACTTCGTTATACAGGGTCTTATCTTCCCCTGTACAGATCTCATCTCTATTGAAATACACTTGTATGCGACCTTCAGCATCCTGTAATTCAGCAAAAGAGGCTTTACCCTGTATACGACGTGACATCAACCGGCCTGCAATGATCACCTTTTCACCTTCTTCAAACAGTTGTTTTATTTGTTTGGAGGTATGATCCACGGGATAAAGGGCTGCGGGATAAGGGTCAATTCCTAATGCTCGTAATTGATTGAGCTTCTCACGTCGAATGAGTTCCAGTTCAGAAAGTTGCATGCTTTTAAATTTAAGCTGCAAAATTAATTAATATTCCCCGTAAACCGAAGATTAGTTTTGTTGATTTTATTGCTTGGCTTTAATCGTTATGGTAAGTAGTAGATTCTTGGACCAAGAACTATTCGGAACTCCCTTTTTTTTGTTTATGCTGAAACCATTTTCCGATAATGTAAAAATTCACCATAAAAAATAAAACTAATACCCCTCCTAATAGGTAGATCCACCATGGGTATTGATCACGTTCTTCCACAAGAAACTGATCGGCCTTTAATTCGGAGGCATATTGTTGGGTGTATTTCGTGTCGGGGTAGCTTGATTCCAAACGTGTAAGTAAATTTTGATAATACGAATTACTCTTCAGGTCTTCCAGGTAATAATCGTGGAGAAAATTGGAGCGATCACTTAAAAACGAATACGTATAAAGTTCTGCGAGGGGTTCTTGTAATTGTACCCCAAATTGCTGAAGGGTATGGATCCATTTTTTTGCATTCAAACTCTTATTGGCTTCCCCACTCTGGTCGACAAAATCAAATTTCATATCACTTTTTAATGAGTCGATCTGAAGCAATGTTCTTGACTTTTCATTTTTTGCGATGACGCTGCAGAACATCTCTTGGTCGAATGAAAAAGGAAGATTCAAGGTATCTTGATTATGCGCAAGGAAAAACACCTCTCTACTGTGCTTACAAGGTTTGGAAAGGGGATTGCTCGCTCGATCGACCTCCGGACACATATCCACATGGATTCGGTAGATGCGGTTTGCTAGGGGAAGATTATTTCCGGTGAATTGAAAATACCCGATGGAATCTGCTTTTGTTTTCATTAGAATCTGCTCTTCATAGACGCCGGATATCTTTCGGTAGTCCTCTACAAGGGATAAATAAATATCCCCTTCGGTAAGCGATTCGGTCACTCTGCCTGTAAATTGGTACTGAGCCATCAGAAGTGGTGAATAGATCAAAAAAAGGAAGCAGAAACCCCAGAGTTTTATCATGCTACGAAGATAGCATATTTAGTAGGGTGTAACAAAATAGATAGACGACGACACATAGCTAGAATATTAATCTTAATTTTGCACTATGAGTATTTGGAGAGTTTTACTATCTATCCTTTTTCCACCGCTGGCCGTCCTTGACAAAGGATGTGGTTCGGTCGTAATTGTGCTGTTACTAACGATATGCGGTTGGATTCCGGGAGTGATAGCTGCTCTGATCATATTGAATAATCCTAAACGATAATAGATGTTTCAAAGATTAATAGTTGTTTTTGGCGTTGTGCTTGTGCTAGCAAGTTGCCAATTTACCGAAACCATGGTGTTGAACGAAGATGGAAGCGGACGAATGTCCATTAATGTCGATATGGGTGAATTTATGGGGATGCCCGGTGTGATGGATGGTGATTCAGCCATGACTAAACAGGATACAATCATTCTTTATAAAACATTATTGACAGAAAAGAAAGATAGTATCGCAAGTTTGCCTAAAGAGATACAGGATAGATTGAATGCATTGGAAAATTATCAATTGCATTTGTTCTCGGATCCGGATCAAAAACAATTCACGATGGATGTTTTTACAGATTTCAAAACGGTCGGAGAGGCGAATGATATTCTATCGGCCTTTGGTCAATCTGGCAGCTTTATTCCGGGAACTACCAATACATCGGATCAAGAGAATTCAGATTTTGATGAACCGGAATTTATTGGGGTAAACTATACCTTCGAGCGAGGAAAGTTCAAAAGGGACGCATTTATAAAAAATATAGAGGGACATCAGGCTCAGATAGACAGTTTGAAGCAGACGGAATCATTCATGGATGGGATCACCTATAAAATTAAATATACTTTTCCCAGAAAAATAAAGAGCACTAGTGTTTCTGATGTCTTATATTCAGAAGACCGAAAAACCATGGAATTGGAACGAGGATTTCTGGAATATTTCAAAAACCCTGATGTTTTGGATTTGGAAGTAGAATTGGAAAACTAATCATTTGAACAGAATAGTTTACATACAAGATTTGGGCAGAAAGGATTATCAGTCCACCTGGGACTTTCAGGAAGAGCTGTTTCAGCAGATCCTCTCTATTAAGATTCAAAACCGTAGAGAAGAACTTTCAGAAGAAACACCCAATCATTTTCTTTTTGTAGAACATCCTCATGTTTATACATTAGGAAAGAGTGGTGATCTCGAAAATTTGCTGATCGACGAGAATAAGCTAAATGAAATAGGGGCGACCTTTTATAAGATCAATCGGGGTGGGGATATCACCTATCACGGGCCGGGTCAAATAGTTGGCTATCCTATTCTCGATCTGGAGAATTTCTTTACCGATATTCACAAATACCTGCGTTTTTTGGAGGAAATGGTTATTCTAACTTTGGCCGAATATGGCTTGAAAGCAGAAAGATCTCCAGGAGAAACCGGTGTATGGTTGGATGTTGGAACTCCTTTTGCGCGAAAGATATGTGCCATGGGAGTGCGCGCTAGTCGCTGGGTCACCATGCATGGTTTTGCCTTAAATGTGAATGCAGATCTCGGGTATTTTGACCATATGATCCCCTGTGGAATAAAAGGCAAGTCGGTTACTTCCTTGCACGTTGAGCTGGGAAAGAGTTCGATCGATCCCGGAGAGGTGAAAGAAAAATTACTGCATCATTTTGAAACACTTTTCGAAGCGACCCTAACTGAAAAGGTTTCCGGTTAATTCGATTGATATAAAATCACTTCATTGGGTTGTCCTTGCACCAAGACATTGAGTTTGCCGTTACGGTTGGCGTCTCCCAGATCTATTTCAGAAGTACCATAAACAGGGAAATTATTAAGTAGTTTTCCTGATTTGTCATAAACAAACACCTTCTTCTCTTCGGTTTCAGTGATCGCTACATACACTTGATTTTTTGTGGAGAACATCTGTGGTTTACCGTACACTCCAATAGGTAATTCAATCAATTTTCCGTTGATGCGAAGCAGGTTGTCGTCTAAAGTTACTTTGACCGATCCGGCGATGGCAAACCAATAATTAGCTCCTACGTCAAGAGTTAGAGAGGTTACTTTTCCATTTAAATCGATGGTCTCTTTCACATGATCTTTGGTAATTACGACAAAATCAGATCCCTCTCGCTCGATAGGAATAGCGCTAAAACGGAACTGCTTTTTAACGCTAATGCGTTCTTTACCCACACGGTTCAAAATATTCAGTTTTCCACCTTCCTCAGCAATTAGTATAAAATCTTTGTTCCCGATGCGCAAATGTTGTGGCGGCAATACAATGTTTGAATTGGCTTTTTTAAATGAAAAACCGTTAACCGACTTACCTTCGCTATCATACATAAACACCTTTTCTTTTTGAACAATAACAAAGCGATATTTACGGTTGTTATCATAATCAAAAATGGCAACCGGTTGTGTGAGATTGTCTTTGAATGTTTTTGGGAAAGGTGCCACCGCATTTCCATTTCGATCTAGGATATAAAAACTATTTATCGTGGAGAAGGCCAATTGTTTTTTACCATTTCTCAATAGATCTACTTCTTGGATATTGCCTTGAATTGGCCCATCCAAAACTTTTTTCCAAAGTGTTTTCCCGTTAGAAGCGATAAAATATAACCTATTGGATCTATCCTGTACGACCATATCTTTTCCAAGGGTATTATGGTTTGTAAAGAACTTGGGAGGAAGTAAAATATCCGATTCCAATGGAACGCTTAACAATTGTCCCACTATTCCACTCGATGTATTTGACCCTGAGGTCTCCTTTGCAATAAGATTCAAATGGGCAAAGTTTCGATCGTAGATCAACTGGGTAACTAGAATGGGAAACTTCTTTATATGTGAATCTTCAGCATTTAATAGCGCAGTAAACAGACCTTGGGACTTTCCTTTCAATTCATAAAACACAAGGGAAGAGGATGCGGCTAGATAGGTAGACGTAGTTTCAAAATAGGAGGTTTTTGCTAATACCGATTCATTCTGAAGGGTGGTGATCATTAACTCGGCTTGGGTGGTATTTTGAGTAAAAAACAAAAAATCTTCCCACTCAAAGACAATTTGATAGGGTGTGGAATGAAACAATGGTGCAAAGGGAACAAAATAAGATTCTTCGTCAGAAAAATTAAATAAGGCAATTTCTCTAAAAGCAGGTGCTTCCGTGATATGACTCGCTAAATTTTCCCAGCTAATGTTCTTGTCTAAACTTTTAAGCGCCATCACGTTTCCTTCCGGCAATTCAATTTCAACCATTTCATTTATGGTTTCGAACAATGGATTTAGGGTTAAGGAGTCTTTAAAAACTTTGTTCAAACTGATCTCCAACACCTCGGAATTGCTAAAACTAAGGGAGGTAGCTCTGTTGGCATTCACAGGAATAATACTGGGAGCATCGGTCTTTTGCGGAACCTGCCCGCGGAAGAGCGATAAAAGTTGTGGAATTGAATCTTGATCCAGAACGATGCCATGTCCCACTAAGCCATCAGGCAACATTTGTAGTTCGAAAGAAGCTTGTTCTGCCCATTGAACAGAATTACCGGGAATGATTCCTCTATTATTTAAAGGAGAGATCATGGTCAGTTCGTTATCAGTCTTGACCTTAAAGGCTTTTCGAAAACTTTGATCCTTTTTGACCTGACCGTTCACGACTTCTTTTAAAAGCCCTTCGGAAGTAGATAACAAGAAAACACTGTCCATTGCCATCCCAAACAAGGATTGTTCATTTAAGGTGGTTTTATGGACGGTGTATTTGCCAATACGAAGACTACTTGACTTGGCACCAACTAAAGAATCTGTTTTAAAGGTTAGTTGTGAATTTTTTCCGATCAACAGAAAATCACTAAGGCTATCGTTGAGGTGTTGCGAGCAGAGCAGAATCCTGTCTGTAGCTTTTATCTTAGAAATAAGGGTGTTGTACTGTTTGAAAAATTGCGAAAAAGGCTCACTTTTTAACTGCGTCATCAGCAAATTTTTACTAAAATCTTCCTTAGTGGTCCCCAGCCGCCCGATTTTAATGACAGCATCCGCAGATTCGGGAATATAATCCACCAGCTCCTTGTTCTGCGAATCGTTGCCATTGCAGCTTACAAGAAGTAATGTGACTAAAATAAATCCAAGAAAATCTCTTGTTCTTCGCATACACAAAAATAACAAGGTTTACATAAAAAGCCGACAGTTTAGGAAGAGTTTATCGACTTCTTTTTAACAGCTAAAAAGTAAAGCGCAATTGTTCAGGAAGAAGCCGAAAGCTTTTCCGATGAAATGGGGTAGGCCCAAACTTTCTAATGGCTGCACGATGTGATAAAGTGGGGTAGCCTTTGTTCTTCAGCCAGTCATAATCCGGAAATTCGGTATGTAATTCCTCCATATAATCGTCTCGATAGGTTTTGGCTAAAATAGAGGCGGCGGCAATGTGCAAATATTTACTGTCACCTTTTACCACACATTGATAAGGGATTTTTCCGTAGGGCTTGAATCGATTTCCATCTATGGCGATGAATTCGGGTGTTCTGGAAAGTTGGTCGATTGAACGGTGCATGGCTAAAATGGAAGCGTTGAGAATATTGATCTGATCGATTTCCTCCATCATCACATGTGACACGGCAAAGCAAACGGCAGCATCTTCAATCACAAGCCTGAGCTCTCGCCTTTTGCGATCTGAGAGTTGTTTAGAATCGGTCAACCAAGGATGGGAAAAATCGTCCGGTAAGATTACGGCTGCGGCAGTAACAGGTCCGGCGAGGCAGCCACGGCCGGCTTCATCGGTACCGCATTCAAATAAGTGTTGATGAATTTTCAGTGAAAGCATAGCAATTAAAAATACACATTTCCGTTTAAAAAAATTAACTTTGCCTTTCAAGTTTTGTCAATATGAAAGCCTGTTTGCAAAGAGAAAGCTATTCGAAATAGTAAACCGGGTACATCAATGGATAATAAACAATTATTTTTTTAAGATGAAAAAAACACTTTTGCTCCTATCCCTTCTCTGTACTTGGGCAACAGTGTTTTCACAATCCAATCCTCCCAATTCTTCCGGTTTTGTCCCTCCCAAAATTGAAAAACCTACTATAGACCTCTATAAAATTATCTCATTGGATCGAGATACCACTTATGTGGATACGACCTTGTCACTTGCTAAATTGTATAAATTTAATTTCCTGCGACGGGATGATTTTGAGTTGTTGCCTTTTTCCAACGTTGGTCAGACCTATAATTCATTAGCCTATACTTTTGAAAAAGAAAATTTAAAACCCTTATTTGTCGCACAATCGCATCATCTGAATTATTGGGATGCGGAAGATATCAGTTATTATGAAGTGCCAACACCTTTAACGGAACTGTATTTCAAGACAACCTTTGAACAAGGACAGCAATTGGATGCTTTTTTTACGGTTAATACTTCAAAACAATTAAATTTATCCATTGCCTATAAGGGAGTGCGTTCTTTGGGAAAGTATCAACACATTCTTACCAGTAATGGCAACTTCAGATTTACTGCTAATTATCATACCAAGAACGAGCGCTACTCAATTCGCACCCATCTCGTGTCTCAAGATGTATTGAATCAGGAGAATGGAGGGCTTACCGAATCTTCGAAAGAACTTTTTGAAACCAATGATCCGGAATTTGTAGATAGAGGAAGACTGGATGTCGCTTTTGAAGATGCTCAAAACAAGCTCGAAGGGATTCGTTTCTTCGGAATTCAGGAATATGCATTGATCTCACGACGGGATAGTACCGGTTATAGCGTGCTCACCTTAGGAAGTACCTTTAATTACGAGCGGAAGAAGTATAACTTTACGCAAACTAAACCCTATGAAGGCTTTGGAGCCTCTTATGTTACCGAAGACCTGCATAAGAATACGAGGCTGGAAGATGTTCAAACGAATTTGAGCGCCACTTTCAACAACTCTATTGTCGGAAAAATATCGGCCTTTATTGGTTATGATGATTATAATTACGGTTATAATTCCGTGCTGGATCTGGACGAAGGTCGCATTTCAAATCGGATCATAGGGAGTCTAATTCAGGCCGGAGCTTCCTATGAAAAGGAATACCGCGGATTTGAACTATTCGGAAAGGCAGCCATCAATATTTCCGGAGATTTTGACGGAAATCTGCTCATTGGAGGTGCTTCCTATCGATTGGACCAAGAGAATTGGGTAAAAGGACAGATTAAGATCCACAGTGTCGCTCCGAACTTTAACTTTTTGCTTTATCAGAGTAGTTATGTAGATTACAATTGGCAAACCAATTTCAACAATGTAAAAACACAAGAACTTCGATTGGATTTGGTGTCGAAAAAACTTTTGGATGTTACGGTGAGTTATACCGGGATAGAAGATTATACTTATTTTTCAATTATCGAGGGGGATCAAACGCCAACCCCTCAGCAGTTTGGCGATAGGATCGATTATTTGAAGGTCAAGGCTGAAAGGGACCTGCGCTGGCGTAAATTCGGTTTGATGAATACCGTATTGTATCAGCAAGTTCTTAGCGGCGAGACAGTGTTTAATGTACCTCAGATCGTTACCCGCCAGTCCTTATATTACCAAGATGAATGGTTTAAAAAAGCTGCCTTTATTCAGACAGGTATAAATTTCAAATATTTTACCGCCTACAACATGAACGGTTACGACCCGGTGTTGGCCGAATTTTATGTTCAAAATAAAGAAGAATTGGGAGCTTTCCCTTTGGTAGATATTTTCTTTCAGGCTAAAATCAGACAAACTCGTATCTATTTCATTTACGAGCACTTCAATCAAAGGTTTAATAGTACCAATAACCATTATTCGGCGCCCGGATATCCCTATCGAGATGCGGTCATCCGTTTTGGATTGGTGTGGAATTTCTTTATGTAAGAATTTCGATTAATCCCTTAATAGACTTCTTGAGATCACGATCTTTTGAATTTCACTGGTACCTTCATAAATCTGGGTGATCTTGGCATCGCGCATTAATCGCTCCACATGGTATTCTTTTACAAAACCATTTCCACCATGCACCTGAACCGCTTCCACGGTTACATCCATCGCTGTTTGAGAAGCATGCAACTTTGCGATGGCACTGCTCATATCATAATTATTCCCATGGTCTTTATCCCAGGCAGCTTTCATCACTAAATAACGCGAAGCTTCAATTTGAGTGTGCATATCGGCCAATTTAAAAGCAATGGCCTGATGATTACAGATTTCTGTTCCGAAAGATTTGCGAATTTTCGAGTAGTCCCGGGCCATTTCATAAGCGCCCCCCGCAATTCCTAATGCTTGAGCGGCTATTCCAATTCGTCCGCCACTCAAAGTTTTCATTGCAAATTTGAACCCGAATCCATCTTCCCCAATCCGATTTTCTTTGGGAACGATCACATCGTTAAAGTTCAACGTATGGGTGTCACTTCCTCGAATACCTAA
>JAHEMZ010000065.1 GCA_024643385.1 Flavobacteriaceae bacterium
TTTGTTTTACAAGTATTGATGCCCAGCGGCAGGTAGAGCGGGCAAAAACTTACCAAACTGGTTAATAAGAATACAGCGGCAAGTATTAATAGTACCAATCCTAATGTTCCTGAGATCACATCCGTGAAATAAAGAATAGCTATTACAGCCGCTATTAATACGCGTATTGCCTTGTCTGAAGTACCCATATTTTTTTTCATATCATTCTGATTTTGTTTCTTAAATATAGTCAAATTACGCAGAAATAATGCTGACTATTAATGATTTATGTCATAAACGATATATGAGGGATTTTAACCTGAAGTTGCTTGATCCTATCATTCAGATTTGATACAAATGTGAAATGAGCTTCACTTTCGGGATGAAACGAACGATGGGCAAGTCCCTTTTGGATACCGTCTATCTCCTTCAATAAATGTTCAATTTCGGGTTGTACCCATTCTTCTTTGAACTTTTCCCAGATATACTGAATGGCCATTTCACTGGGATGAAGCATATCAGCAGTATAAAATCGGTAGTCGCGCAATTCATCCATCATTAATTCAAACGAAGGAAAATAATGTGCGGTATCCACCCCGGAAATTACTTGATGAACTCCTGCTATGAGATGCGCTTTACTTACAGTATTTTCGATCATCCCATCTTTTATATGGCGCACCGGGGATACTGTGAAAAGCAGAGTGGCAGTTGGATTCACTTTTTTGATCTCCGCCATGATGATCCCCAATGATCGTACAATCTCGTCGATAGATAATAATTCTTTACAAAATTGGCTCTGCGGCACTTTATGACAGTTAGCCACAACTTCTTGGGATTCATTTAAGCGATAGATCCAAGAGGATCCAAGAGTAATAATGATATGTGATGATGTGATTAGCTGATCTCTAAATGATTCCAATCTAAGATTAAGCAGGTCCAAGAGCTCATTCTCAAAAAGGGCTGACAACTCTGAATGCACCTCAAAAGAACGCCAAATACCATTATAATGAAAAACATCTTTTCCTTCAAAGGGTTGATCATTCAATGCCCGAACGATCAATTTTTGAATAGAAATCGGATTAAAGATGACCCCAAAAGGATTCTGCCAATTTTGCAATTTGAAATAATCGAATTTTCCTCCCATGTTTTCAGAAAAACATGATCCCAATAATAAGATCCTCGATCCAAAATTGATCGCGGGTTCTTTTGGTGAAAACTTTATTTGTGTTAAGAGGTTCATTTAAAATTCATGCCTTTATACTGCGCCTCAAATTCCAATCACAGATCGTATCCCTCAGAAGTTATGTGCTATTTTACGAATTGCTTGGAAGCTTTTAAAGCCTCCCCTATGCCATTCGGATTTTTACCGCCGGCCGTCGCGAAAAAGGGCTGACCTCCGCCACCACCTTCAATATATTTCCCAAGATCACGCACAATCTGTCCGGCATTGAGGCTTTTGGAGGCTACCAACTCTTTAGAAATATAACAGGTAAGTAACGCTTTTCCTTCTGATGCACTTCCAAATATCAAAAATAAATTCTCAATTTCTGCACCTAGTTCAAATGCTAAGTCCTTTTGACCCGCCGCATCTAAATCGACTTCTTTGGCCAAAAAGTTGAGGCCGTTTACCTGTTCAATTTCTTGTCTCAATTCCCCTTTCAAATTCTTCACCTTATCTTTCTGTAACCCCTGAATTTGCCTTTGTAATTCAGCAAATTCCTCTTGTAATTTTTCTATCGATGAAACAGGGTCCGGGGTATTGTTGAATAATTGCTGCACTCTCTTAAAGGAATCTGCTCTTTCTTCAAAATATTGCTTCGCCTCATCACCGGTGATGGCTTCAATTCTTCTAATTCCTGAAGCAACAGCACTTTCCGAGGTAATGATAAAATGCCATATATCATTCGTATTCGGCACATGAGTTCCTCCACAAAGTTCCATCGATTTGCCAAATTTAATCGCTCGAACGGTGTCACCGTACTTTTCGCCAAATAAGGCCATGGCCCCTTCTTTAATAGCTTGTAAATAAGGAACATTTCTACGTTCTTCCAGGGAAATTCCATCCCGAATTCGGGCATTTACAAATTCCTCCACCTCCCTAAGCTGCTTATCCGTCACCTTGCTGAAGTGAGAAAAGTCAAAACGCAAGGAACTACTATGCACCATAGATCCTTTCTGACTCACATGATCTCCAAGTATATTCCGAAGTGCCTGGTGTAACAAATGTGTTGCTGTATGGTTAGAGGCAGTGCGAGCGCGCTGTGTTTTATCCACTACCGCTTTAAAATCAGCCTCAGGGTGTCTGGGTAAATTCTTAGCAAAATGAACGATGAGATTATTTTCTTTCTTCGTATCCAGGATATAAACAACTTCACCATTACTGGCCTCCAGGTATCCTTTATCACCTACCTGACCTCCTCCTTCCGGATAAAACGGAGTGAGATTAAACACCAATTGGTACATCTCTCCCTCTTTTTTACTTTCAATCTTTCGGTAACGTGTTATTTTAATGTTAGATTCTAAGGTGTCATAGCCCACAAATTCCTCTTCTTTATCCTCAAATAATATTTCCCAGTCACCTGTGGCCACTTTTGTTGCAGCACGGGAACGCTCCTTTTGCTGCTGAAGTGCCGTTTCAAATCCGGTTGCATCCAATTCATAACCTCTTTCTCGTAAAATAAGAGCCGTAAGATCGATGGGGAAACCAAATGTATCGTATAGCTCAAAGGCCTTGGTGCCTGATATTGTTTTACTTTTTTCAGAAGAAATTACATTCTCCAACAATACTAGACCTTGATCCAATGTTCTTAAAAAAGAGGCCTCTTCTTCTCTGATGACATTAATGATCAAATTCTTTTCATGAATAAGTTCAGGGAAGGCATTTCCCATCATTTTAACCAAGGTTGGCACTAATTTATAAATGAAGGGTTCTTTAATGTCTAGGAACGTAAACCCATATCGTATGGCGCGTCTCAAGATTCTTCTAATCACATAGCCGGCTCCCGAGTTGCTGGGTAGCTGACCATCGGCTATGGAAAATGCAACCGCCCGAATATGGTCGGCAATCACGCGAATGGAGACATCTTTTTGAGCATCCATTCCATACTTACTATTTGTAATAGCTTCAATCTCTCTAATTAATGGAGTAAACACATCGGTGTCGTAATTACTCTGTTTATGCTGCAACACCATACACAAGCGTTCAAAACCCATTCCGGTATCTACATGTTGAGCAGGCAATTTTTCAAGACTTCCATCTGCTTTCCGATTGAATTGCATAAAAACCAAGTTCCAGATCTCCACTACTTGAGGATGGTCTTGATTCACCAGGGTGGCTCCTGAGACCTTTTGTTTCTCTTGCTCCGATCTGATGTCGACATGTATTTCACTACAAGGTCCGCAAGGTCCCTGCTCACCCATCTCCCAGAAGTTATCTTTTTTGTTTCCGTTCAGAATCCGGTCTTCAGGAACAAATTGTCTCCAATAATTATAGGCCTCATTATCGCGTTCCAATCCTTCTGCATCGTCGCCTTCAAATATGGTCACATAGAGTTTTTCCTTGTCAATCTTGTATACCTCGGTAAGTAACTCCCACGCCCATTCGATCGCTTCCTTTTTGAAATAATCCCCAAAACTCCAATTTCCCAACATTTCGAACATTGTATGGTGGTAGGTATCCATACCAACCTCTTCCAGATCGTTATGTTTTCCGCTTACCCGCAGACACTTCTGTGTATCGGCAATACGAAAATCTTTAGCCACTTTATTCCCCAGAAAATATTCTTTGAATTGGTTCATCCCGGCATTGGTGAACATTAAGGTCGGATCACCCTTAATCACCATCGGTGCGGAGTTCACAATAGCGTGGGTTTTGGATTTGAAAAAATCTAAAAATTGCTGACGAATTTCTACCGAAGTCATAAATATTTATTAATTGTAAAATGGCTTTCAACCGTAAAGCAAACAATTTCTATCTTTGTTTAGCGTTACAGAAAAGGTTTTTCTCTTTAATCACCGCAAAAATAGGACTTTTTAAATTATGTCGAAGGTAAAATATTACTACGATAGCGAGACACTTTCCTACCGAAAAATAGTTCCCAAACGAGGTCGTAAGTTGGGTATTTTTCTCTTATCCCTATTAGGCACAG
Source organism: Flavobacteriaceae bacterium (assembly GCA_024643385.1). GTDB lineage: Bacteria > Bacteroidota > Bacteroidia > Flavobacteriales > Flavobacteriaceae > JAHEMZ01. Next base: position 4,128 of record JAHEMZ010000065.1, read on the forward strand.
TCCTCAGTGGTTTTTTGTTATTGTTGGTGTATATCAATCTTCCCGATGTTCAAACCCCAAAGGAACGTGAGTTAAAAAGGGAATTAGCTCAAATGGAGTTACAGTTTGAATTGTTAAACAAAAAAATGGCTCAAGCGGAAATCGTCTTGGAACAAGTAGCCGATCGGGACAATAACCTCTATCGTGTTTACTTTGAAGCAAATCCCATCCCGGAAGAGCAACGAAAAGCAGGATTCGGCGGGATCAACCGTTATAAGGACTTGGAAGGTTTTGACAATTCAAAACTTATCATCAATACCAGTAAGCGATTAGACATTCTTACCAAACAAATTGTAGTTCAATCCAAGTCATTAGACGAAATCGCTCAATTGGCAGGAGATAAAGAAAAATTGTTGGAAGCCATTCCTGCGATTCAACCCGTGAACAATGAAAATCTAACCCGTATGGCTTCGGGATACGGCTATCGTACAGACCCTTTTACAAAAGCAAGAAAATTTCACTGGGGCATGGATTTTACCTCCCCACGTGGGACACCGGTATACGCATCAGGAAATGGGGTTGTCATTAGAGCGGACAATAGTGCGGCCGGTTATGGAAATCATATACGGATCGATCACGGATTTGGGTATGAAAGTCTTTATGCCCATTTATATAAGTACAATATACGTGCAGGACAACGCGTGAAGCGTGGTGATCTAATAGGCTTTGTTGGTAGCACCGGGCGAAGTGAAGCCCCCCATTTACATTACGAGATTTTTAAAGATGGAGAACGTATCAACCCCATTAATTTCTATTATGGTAATTTAACTCCTGAAGAATTTGCTAAAATGTTGTTAAAATCGCAACAAGAGAACCAATCCTTAGACTAATGCATATAGAGCTGCCCGAAAGACGTTATTACAACATAGGTGAAGTTGCAAAAGCATTTGATGTAAATACTTCTCTTATCCGTTTTTGGGAGAAAGAATTTGACGTATTGCAGCCGAAAAAAAATGCAAAAGGCAACCGGAAATTTACACCCGAGGATATTAAAAACCTTGAGTTGATCTATCATCTGGTAAAGGAGCGAGGGTTTACTTTAGACGGCGCTAAAATTCATCTAAAGGAAAACAAGCATAAAACGCTCAATAAATTTGAAATTATTCGAAAATTGGAATCGGTTAAATCCGAACTATTAAAAATTAAAGACAACCTCTAAATAGTCACTCTCATGAAAAAAGGATTACTTGTTATCATCGGTATTGTAGCATTTCTTGCAGTAATTGGTTTTATAATGGGTCCGAGATTCTATAATAAAGCGCTTACTCTAAAGGAAGGGGCTACCGCGCAATGGGCAAATGTCGAAAGTGTGTACCAACGAAGAGCCGATCTGATCCCAAACATTGTAAATACAGCCAAAGGCTATGCTGAATTTGAGCAAGAGACCTTAACCAAGGTGATCGAAGCCAGAAGCAAAGCGACTTCTGTTACCATAGACCCTACGAACATAACTCCACAACAGTTGGAACAATTTCAGGAAGTACAAAGCGGACTTTCCTCTGCTTTATCTCGCTTACTTGCGGTATTTGAGCGCTATCCCGAACTTAAAGCCAATGAAAATTTTAAAGAGTTGATCAACGAATTGGAACGTACAGAAAACAGGATTAGTGTGGAACGAAACAGATTCAATGAAGCGGTGCGTCCTTTTAACTTGCACATCAAAAAGTTCCCCAATAATTTAGTCAATAACTTTATTGGTCATTTTTCAGAAATGGATTACTTCAAAGCGAAAGAAGGAACAGACGTAGCTCCCGAAGTTGAATTTGATTTTAGCAATTAATAGCGATGAATTCAAAGGTAGAGGAATTTCTGACCGCTAAAGAAGAAGCAGAAGTTATCGCAGCGATTTGCACCGCTGAAAAGAACACCAGCGGTGAGATCAGGGTTCATTTGGAACCACATGCCACTATCGACGCTTTTGATCGTGCAGCCGAAGTTTTTGATCTTCTCTCTATGCATGAAACTAAAAATCGTAATGGAGTGCTCATCTACGTAGCGGTAGAAGACAGAACATTGGTCATCTTAGGGGATACAGGGATCAATGACGTAGTTCCTACCCATTTTTGGGAAAGCACTAAAGATGCTATTATCGAACAATTTAAAAAGGGTTTCATCAAACAAGGCTTGGTGAACGGCATCCTGATGGCGGGTGAACAATTAAAGATGCACTTTCCATTTGAAAAAGGCGATACGAATGAATTATCCAATGAAATTAGCACACACTAATCCGTGAAATACAAACGCCTGACATATTACGCTATTTCTATAGTGTTTTTTATGCTCAGCTTTGGGAAAGGAATTGCTCAATTCACCATTCCACCAAAACCCTCCGTTCAGACTTCGCTTTACGACTATTTAAATTTACTCGATAATTCTCAACAACAAGCACTTAGAGAAAAGCTGGTGCGTTATGCGGATAGTACTTCCACGCAAATTGTTGTCGTGATTATCGGTACGACGCAAGGAGAAGATATCTCATTTCTAGGTGCCAAATGGGGGCAAGAATGGGGTATTGGGCAAGCCGATAAAGACAATGGTATACTCATCACTCTGGCACGAGATGACAGAAAGGTAGATATCAATACCGGTTACGGAATTGAAACGATCATTACCGACCGTATGGCAGAACAGATCATCAATCGAATTATGATTCCCGAATTTAAAAAAGGGGATTATTATCAAGGGTTGGATCAAGGAGCTGATGCGCTTTTTGCCGCTTTGAATGGGGAATATAATGAGGATAGAAATTTCAGTAAAAAACAATTCCCAATCGGACCCATAATTTTCATCATTATCATTGTTCTATTTATCATTCTCAGAAGCCGGAATAAAGGTGGGAATAATAGAGGAAATAATGGTGGCGGAAGTTTATTGGATGTAATTATCCTAAGTCATATGGGCCGCACCGGTGGCTATAGCGGGCATAGTTCCGGCAGTGGTTGGAGTGGTGGCGGAAGCTTTGGAGGCGGATTCGGCGGAGGTGGCTTCGGAGGCGGCGGAGCTTCAGGCGGTTGGTAATTTCAACACAAATTCAGGTGTTTCCCTCTTACTTTTTCCTTATATAAACTGTAATCGGCACTCCAGTAAAATCAAAGTGATCCCGAAGTTGGTTTTCCAAAAATCGTTTGTAGGGATCTTTTACGTATTGAGGTAAATTCGCAAAGAAAGCAAAACTGGGATAAGGTGTTGGGAGTTGGGTGCAGAACTTTATCTTAACATACTTCCCTTTCACTGACGGCGGCGGGGTTGCCTGAATGATGGGAAGCATTATTTCATTAAGAACACTCGTCTTAATTTTCTTTGATCTGTTATTGAAAACATCCACAGCTGTTTCTATGGCTTTAAAGATTCGCTGTTTGGTCAAAGCACTTATGAAGATAATTGGGACATCTACAAAGGGCTGACATTGCTCTTTTATATACGTTTCCATTTCTTTGGTCGTCTTAGTGTCCTTTTCCACCAAATCCCACTTATTGGCTAAAATAACAACCCCTTTATTATTCCGCTGTGCCAACCAGAAGATATTTTGCACCTGACCATCGAAACCGCGCTGGGCATCAAAAACCAAGATAACTACATCACAATATTCAATAGCTCGAACACTTCGCATCACACTGTAGAATTCCAAGTCTTCCTTAACCTTGCTCTTCTTGCGAATCCCTGCCGTGTCAACTAAATTAAACTCAAAACCAAAACGATTGTAACGAGTATCGATGCTGTCTCTTGTGGTTCCCGCAATGTCGGTTACCACAAAACGATCTTCTCCGACCAAAGCGTTGATAAAAGATGATTTTCCGGCATTCGGACGACCTACCACTGCAAATCTGGGGAGGGTCTCTTCCTCACGTTCGGGTTCTTCCGGTAATACTTTCACCAGATCGTCCAATAAATCACCTGTACCACTTCCATTGGTACTGGAAATAGTATAATATTTTTCTACGCCCAGGGAATAAAACTCTACGGCATCATTCTCACGATTGGCACTATCCACTTTATTGACCGCTAAGAAGAATGGTTTTCTGCTTTTACGAAGTAATTGCGCTACTTCCTCGTCCATTCCCGTAATCCCGCTCTCTACATCCACCATAAAGATAATGGCATCCGCTTCATCGATCGCCAGTTCAACCTGTCTGTCAATTTCTGCTTCAAAAACATCATCACTCCCTACGACATACCCTCCGGTGTCTATTAAAGAAAACACTTTTCCGTTCCAATCACTTTTACCGTAATGGCGATCTCTGGTCACGCCACTTACGGCATCAACGATGGCCTCACGGCGTTGAATTAATCGATTAAAAAATGTAGACTTTCCAACATTGGGTCTCCCTACTATAGCAACTATACTCATATTCTAAAAATGGATTGCAAAGGTAGGTGTTTAAATTGAAGAAAAATTGCTAATTTCCATCTAGTTATAAATTTGTGTTCTATGGAGTTAGGAGAAGAAATAGTTTTACGGCCTCGATTCAAATATGATTTAAATGTTTCCGCGGAAGTGGCATTGAACGCCTTTGAAAAAGTTAAAAACAATGGGGATGAAATTGTTGTAACCTGCGTCGAGCATCATGTTTTTTTAAAAATTCCAAAACACAAACAACATTTCTGGTCTCCTCAATTGGATATAGAAATTACGGAATTTGAAGAAGGAAAAACTAATCTTAGCGGACTCTTCGGACCGAAACCGGCAGTTTGGACCTTATTTATGTTTCTTCACTTTGGCGTTGCTTCCCTTTTTATTGCCTTTGCCATTTGGGCTTACACTAATGCTTCTTTAAAATCTCCCTATTCGTTGCAGATCGTGCTTATGGCATTGATGATACTCGCTTGGTTTGTATTATACTTTGCGGGAAGAATGGGGAAAAGTGCCGGAAAAAAGGAAATGGAAAGGTTGTATAGATTTATGCAAAAAACACTTACAAACTATTATTGATAGCCAAATCGCTTCAACTGTTGGGCATCATTTCTCCAGTTCTTATTTACTTTCACCACCAATTCAATATGAACTTGTTTTCCGAAGAACTTTTCAAGGTCTTTGCGAGATTCAATACCCACCCATTTCAGAGGCGTCCCTTTATGACCAATGATGATACCTTTTTGTGAATCACGTTCGACCATAATAATCGATCGAATTCGAATGATCTTCTCTTCTTCGAAGAATTCTTCGGTTTCGATCTCCACAGAATACGGGATCTCCTTTTTATACTGCATCAGAATTTTTTCACGAATGATCTCATTCACAAAAAAACGTTCAGGCTTATCGGTAAGTTGGTCTTTGGGATAAAATGCCGGTGACTCGGGAAGCAGCTCAATAATGCGGTTAAACACTTCTTTAACTCCAAAATTTTGAAGTGCGGAGATTCCAAATATTTCAGCATTAGGGACTTTATCCTGCCAAAATTGTACTCCCTCGATCAAAAGATCTTCATTCCCTTGATCAATTTTATTCAGCAACAGCAATACAGGGATTTCGGCATTTTTGATGCGATTGAAGAAGTCTTCGTCCTTTAATTCTTTTTCACCCAATTCTACCATATAGATAAGAATGTCGGCATCATCAAAGGCCGACTTCACAAACTCCATCATGCTGGATTGCAACTCATAGGCAGGTTTGATGATCCCCGGAGTATCGCTGAAGAGAATTTGAAAGTCCTCCCCATTCACAATACCCAAAATGCGATGGCGCGTTGTTTGCGCTTTACTTGTAATAATAGAAAGACGCTCACCCACAAAGGCATTCATCAACGTGCTCTTCCCTACATTAGGGTTCCCAATAATATTTACAAAACCTGCTTTGTGC